>CAZTPB010000036.1:0-14253 GCA_964614555.1 uncultured Bacteroides sp. | reverse complement strand
TTCTTTTCAAATTCAGTATATATTGAATCGGCCACGGACACATACTTCGTTGGCATTTGCAGTATATATTACTTTTTCGTGGCTTCTGCCTTTTTCTGTCTTGAATGCCGTCGTTCTGTCATAAGACGCGCCACGGGATTGCGCATAGTTTCATTTTTTTTAAAGGGGAGTGGTTCTTTTTTGGGGAGAGTGATTATTGACGTTTGTCATCCGACGGAGATTGTTATACCCCCTCCGCTACGCTCGTCCCCCTAAGACAGGGGGACAGCTTGAATACTTTTGCTTGCATGATAACTATCATGATGAACGAAAGTATTCAAGCTCCTCCCCTGTCTTAGGGGAGGCCCCTTTAAGGGGAGGGGTGAAAGAGGAACGAGCGAAGCTGAGGAGGTGAAGTTTTTACTTACCCATTACTTTCAGTACTTCTACAGCACCGTTTGAGTAAACGCGACGAACAATGTTCAAGCCCTTACCCAATCCGTTCTGTTGAACACCTGAGAGATTATAGATTTGCACACCAACCACCTCTGCACCAGCAGTAGTCGGCAATTCGATACCCTCTGCATCGGCAGAATACTGTTTGGAGAGTTCTCCGTTGTTGAGCAACAGGATGTCATAAACCTGTGCTTTGCTTCCACCGCCTGTTTGGGCTACACGTACATAGACTGAGGCAGTTTCGTTATAAGACAGACGGGTTCTCTTGTAGTAACGCTGAGTGTCGGCCAGAGCCAAAGTGTCCAGTGTTTCCCAGGTTTCGCCATCGGCTGAAGTCTGAACCTCAAGTATGCCCTTGCCACTACCATTACCGTTGCCCACAGCTACCAACACATCGAAGGGGCCGGCATATGCAACTGTAGTTTCGATAGCACCGGTATAGGGATCACCGGAAGTCTTTCCTCCGAATGTGATGGCTCCCTTGGTAGGAGCACCACCAATAGCATCGATGGCTGTCTCGGCATAGCGTCCGGTAGCACCGTTACCAACACCTGCCTGAGTGTCCAGTGTACCTTCCAGTGTCAGCACCTGACCGGCAGACTTGATGACCCAACCGTTCTCTGTGTTAGGACTCAGTGTCTTCAATGCAGCCGGGTCGGCCTTGTAGTGGGTGATGACAGAGTCGCGTTCATCCTCTGTCTTGATTTGTACACCATCCTCGTCAAGAGCAGGCTCGGTATAGTCAACCTCTGTGCCATAGTAATTCCAAGCTGTCTTACCCCAAATATAGAATGCGCTGGCTGCGCCGCTGCTTCCCTCCAGACCTTCAACGTACCAGTCGGTCTGATTGGCGTCAAAGTGAGTGAGTGTGTCAAGGCGGATAGTCTCTGCAGTCAGGCTGTTGACAGACACGTATTCTGAAACGGCTTTAGAATCTACGTTCTCACCACCTGAAACGAATGCGGTGATAGTAGCCGGGCAAGTCAGTGTAATCGGTTCGGTATATGCCTGCGAAGTGGCAGCAGCCAAATCTTCATTGAAGTTGAAGTAGATAGTCGCTCCCTCTTCAGCGGTCAGCGTAATCACACTGTTGTCAGCATTGCGGGTAACACTGATGGTCGGAGCAGCCCACTGGCTCTTGATGAGAATTTCAGCCGAAGACACATCAGAGTCGTTGTATCCCGGAGCTACAATGTAAGCCTTCACAACAGCAGATTCTGTGAAAGTCAATGCTTCGGTATAGACAGGACTGGCAGTTGTGGGTTCAGAACCGTCGATGGTGTAATAGATGACAGCACCGTCGAGTCCGGTAGTGATTTCCACAGTAGTCACACCATCACCATAAGTCTGGTTGATAGTGGGTTTCACAGCCTGACGAACCTTTGACTTGGAGTCAGCCAGATAATCCACGATAGCAGTTACCAGAGCGGGGAGGTCATCACCAGGAGCAAGCGTTCCGGCTCCGTAAGCAAGAGCTGCATCGTTTGAGAAGGGGAAGAGCATATACTTGTTGCTTGAGCCATGCTCGTGGATGGCATTGATGCCATCGCCTACAGTGGCCAACACGTCGTCCTCGGCAATCAGGCTGCCTTCTGCAACACTATAACCCTGAATGATATTCTTTTCGTAGCCATCAGCTGTCCAAAGTTCGATTTCATCGCCTGCACCGTAGCCCAATGAGCCAAACACCTTGTGGTTGGCACCGGCTTCAGTCAACATGATGGTACCGGTAGATGTCGGATTGACACCTTCTCCCCAGCCCCATACACCGCTCTTGTAGAAGAACGATTTCAGGTTCATCATCGGCACACGGTTCACCATTCCCTTGAGTGCAGAGGCAAACTTATGACCGCTGGCAGGGCTTTCAGTCACCACCACCAAATCGTAGTTGGTCTCCAATGCATTGATGGTATCAGTCATATCCGATGTGAAGTCCTTGATGTCGATAGCATCCACTTCGTAGCTGCCCGAACCGTTGATGACTTCGAAAATGGGGTCATTTTCAATATCAGACTTCGAGGAGTCGTGGAGATAAGCAATCTTCTTTGCCTCTTCCACGGCACCTTCGTCCTCACCCACCTGGATATAGTAGAGGTGGCATCCGTTGGTGTTGCGGATGGTCACGTCGTATGTTCCATCTTCGTTCGGAGTATCAGTCAGGTCTTCGGGGAGCAGCCACACCTGATCCTCGTAAGTAGTGGGAGTATCCACAGTGCTGCCATCAGGAGCAAGCAGCTTCGTACCGCTGTTGCCACGGCCTACGTAGAGTTCCACACCGCGAGCATCATCCGACTTGTGCGACTCCAGACCTATCTTGATTTCCGTACCCGGTTCCACGTTGGGAATGACGATATAATTCTGGTTCTTGCTACCCAACCACAGGTAAGAAGGGCCATTGTAAGTTCCCAGAGTGGTCTCGGGATAGTTCACGGCAATAGCCAACGAGCGGGCTGAAGTGTTGGTGAAAATCAGGCCTTCAGTCTCTTTGATGTTCACGCCGTTGGCGGCAAGGGTGATACCATCGGCGCCGGAAGCCACCACCTGCCAGAAGCAGTTTTCTTTGGAAATGTCAGTAGGAGCCGTATCGGCAGCCTTCTCGATGTCCGACCATTCGGTGTTAGTAGGATTCACAGCCTTCAGGTTGGCGACAGTCTCATCGCTCCAGTTGGTGAAGTCCCACCGTTGTGCACTCATGCCCATGGTCATTGCCAGAGCCAGCGCAGAAAGTAAAAGTTTCTTCATTTTGATATTATTTTTAAATTATACATATGTATGTCTATGAGAAACCTCCTCCGCTTCGCTCGTCCCCCTTGTCTTAGAGGAACGAGCGAAGCTGAGGAGGTGAAGTTTTTACTTACCCATCACCTTCAGTACTTCAACCGCACCGTTTGAGTAAACGCGACGAACAATGTTCAAGCCCTTACCCAATCCGTTCTGCTGAACGCCTGAGAGGTTATAGATCTGTACACCTACTACCTCAGCACCTGCCACTGTAGGCTGGTCGATGGCTTCGGGAGTATATCCCTTAGAGTATTCACCGTTGTTGTAGATGAAAATGTCATAGACCTGAGCACTGGTACCTCCGCCTACATGGGCCACACGCACGTAAACTTCTGCTGTCTCGTTGTATGCCAGACGGGTCTTCTTATAGTAACGCTGAGTGTCGGCCAGATTGAGGCTGCCCAAGGTGGTCCAAGTGACACCATCGGCAGAAATCTGTACTTCCATCTCAGACTTTCCGCTCTTGTTACCATTACCTACAGCAACCAGCACATCAAACGGACCGGCATACTTGTCAGTAGTCTCGATGGATCCGGTATAGGGATTTCCGTCCATCTTCTTACCGAAGGTGATGGCACCCTTGCTGGGCGCACCGTCGATAGCATCAACAGCAGTCTCGGCATAACGTCCGGTAGCGCCATTGCCCACACCGGCATTGGTGTCCAATGTACCTTCCAGCGTCAGCACCTGACCGGCAGACTTGATGACCCAACCGTTTTCGTTCAACGGATTGTAAACTCTGGCAGCAGCTGCATCGGGTTTGTAGTAGGTTATAGTCTCTACCACCTCACCGGCATCATCCTTCACTTCTTCAGTGTAGTCAACCTCTGTAGAATAGTAGTCCCATGCACTATTGCCATTGAAATAGTAAGCCTTGGCTTCACCCGTTCCACCATTTTCTGTATCATTCAGGAACCAGTCTGTGGCATTGGCATCGAAGTGAGCCAATGTGTCGAGACGGATAGTTTCGGCTGTCAGGCTGTTGACGCTCACATATTCTTCCACCAATTCTGAATCTACGTTGTCACCACCGGCAGCAAAGGTTGCGATGGTAGCAGGCCATGTCAGGACGATGGGTTCGGTATATTTCTGGGCAAAAGTAGAGTCAGCCCCACCCACGAAGTTGAAGTAGATGTTGGCACCCTCTTCAGCAGTCAGCGTAATCACACTGTTGTCGGCATTGCGGGTAACACTGATGGTAGGAGCATCCCACTGACCCTTGATGACAACTTCAGCAGAAGCGACATCCGAATCATTATACCCCACGGCAGAGACGTATGCTTTCAGCACTACGGGTTCGGTGAATGTCAAAGGTCCAGTATAGACTGCACTGGCAGCTGTAGGTTCAGAACCATCGGTGGTGTAGTAGATGGTAGCATCGGCCACGGTGGTAGAAATGGTCACGGTGGTCACACCGTCGCCGTTGGTCTGTGCTATGCCGGGCTTGTTTGCCTGACGGACAGTTGACTTGGAGGCAGCCAGATAGTCAACAACGGCTGTCACCAGAGTGGGGAGGTCGTCGCCGGGAGCGAGAGAACCTTCACCATAAGCTGTAGCAGCATCGCTGGAGAAGGGGAAGAGCATATAGATGTTGCTGCGGCCATGTTCGTGGATGGCATTGATGCCGTCTCCGATGGTTGCTAACACGGAGTCTGCTTCAATGAAGCTTCCCGCACTTGCAGAATAGCCTTGGATGATGTTTCCCTCGTAGCCGTCGGCCACCCAAAGTTCGATTTCATCGCCTGCTGAAAAGCCCAAAGACTTGAATGCCTTGTGCGAAGCGCCATAATGGCTCAACACAATCGTACCGGTAGCGGGTTTCGGATTTTCACCTGCTCCCCAGCCCCATACACCGCTCTTGTAGAAGAACGATTTCATGTTCATCATCGGCACACGGTTCACCAAGCCCTTGAGTGCGGAGGCAAACTCGTGAGTGCTGGCAGGGCTTTCTGAAACCATCACTACATCGTAGTTTGTCTCCAATGCGCTGATTGTATCAGTCATCCCTGCTGTGAAATCCTTGATGTCGATGGCTTCCACTTCGTAGCTGCCCGAGCCATAGACAATCTCATACATCGGGTCGCTGTCCAAAGCATATTTTTCCTTCGAAGAGTCGTAGAGGTAAGCAATCTTCTTGGATTCTTCAATCATCTCCTCATTGCCATTGTCGATATAGATTTCGGCCATATCCAGACCACCGGTCACCATCTTGATGACTACATCTACTGAATCGGTCGTTCCGAGATCTTCGCGTACTTTCCACACCAGGGTGTAGTTGCCGTCTTCCTCTACCGGATAGTCGGCACTGCCGTACCCTTCAGCCTGATTACCGATACAGATACCTCCGACAGGACCTGAAATATACTCCAAGTTGTCGTTACCTGCAAATCCACGATTGGTAGCTGAAGAATTGGCCGAACGTCCGCGCACTGTCACCGTCTGACCGGGAGCCAGTTTCGGGAAGATGATTTCCATGTTGTTACGGGTCATACGGAAACGGTTGGTAGCAATCATAAAGTTGTTAGCACTGCTCAATCCGGCAGTTCCGAATGTCAGTCCCTGCAACTCTTTGACGGGCACACCGTTAGCAGTCAGTTCGCCGGAGATTTTCTTGGCATCAGCAGCACGGTCGAACGTACCGTCCTCCTTGTTTGTAATAGTCCATGTGGCCGGATCTGCCACGAGGTTGTCAATGGTCTCCTGACTCAACGTCCTGAAGTCCCAATACTTACGGCTTTGAGCACTTGCGCCTACAGCAACAAGTGCCAACAGCATCAGAGATAAAAATTTTCTCATAATCATTCTTTTTGTTTATTAATACTATTTGTTTATCTTAGTCATACACCTTATTATATAATGCGCGCGCGTCAGAGTCCCAATTCCAACAACCCCATGATGAAGGGGCCGGTGGCTTTGGCATCGTTGTCGCGCATCTTCTCTCCTACATAATATTCAAAACTGCCGTCGCGATAAGGATTACCGCCCAATCCGCCCACCTGACAACAACGGGTGAGGCTGAGTGTGCCGTCGGGAAGTTCCTCCAACAGATTCTTCTGCAACCCCTTGAAAGCCTTCATGGCCACTTTGCGGTATTTTTTGTCGATATACCCTTTGTTGACAGCCTTGGCATAGGCATACATAAACTGGGTGGTGACCGACGCTTCGGGGAAGTTGCCTTCACGCTCCGGACAGTCCATCACCTGATACCACAAGCCGTCGCGCTGATAGCGGGGAAGCGTTTCAGCAAGTCCTTGTATATAGCCGATGATGGTAGCACGCTCGGGATGATTTTGCGGCACAAAGTCGAGCACATCAACCATCGCCATAAACCACCATCCGATGCTTCGTCCCCAAAAGTTGGGTGAGTGTCCGGTCTCGGGGTCAGCCCATCGCTGCCGCTTGCTCTCGTCCCATGCATGGTGATAGAGTCCGGTTTCAGTGTCATACGTATGCAGGTGACAGAGTTTCACCTGATTCACCGCCTCATCTATCCATTCGGGCTTGTTGAAAGTGGCACCATACTGTGCCAAGAAGGGTGAGGCCATGTAGAGTCCGTCGAGCCACATCTGGTGCTGATAGATGAGCTTGTGCCAATATCCGCCGTCGCAGGTGCGCGGATGGTTCTTCATCTGCTTAATCAGGAGATCCATTGCCTTGCGGTACTTCTTGTCGCCTGTCTGCTTGTAGATGTCGAAAAGTACTTTCCCCGAGTTAATGAAGTCGATGTTGTAGGTTTCAGGGGTATAAAGATGGATGTTTCCATCAGCATAGATAATCGAGTCGGCCCACCGGTGGACATAGTCGTAATACTTCGGGTCGCCCGTATGCTTCCAGACTTTGAGCATGGCACAGCACCCTACCCCCTGAGCATATCCGAAAAAGAGCCGCTTGCCATGGTCGAGCTGCCAAGCTTCGGGGAAACGGGCCATCTCTGAATCTGCAAAACGGACACTGTACTCCTGCTTCTGCTGAGCTGAAAGGTGGAGGCACAAACAAAAGAGTGACACAACACCCAATATCAGTTTTCCTGTCTTCATCATATCTTTATTACTGTATTTCAGTTTTTCTGCCATGCAGGAGGTATCCGGTCGCCGATCGACACATCCCACCATAATGCATACAAAGAAAAACATTTTATTTGTTAAAACAAGGAATCCGTTACTCATTTCTTTAAATTTTAAACACCTTTTAATACGCGTGCGCGAAAACTTAACATCCCGTAACGTAATTTTGTTTCTGCAACGTTAAATAGTCATGCAAGGAAGATTTCATCAGGAAACCGGTAACATCCGGATCTACAAGCAATCACAAAATCATTAGGCACAAACAATTCGGATTTAAATTATATTTACAAAGAAACAACCATCCATATTAAAAATTCCTTATAAACATTTTTCTCTCTAATACTCAAAACAAGAAAAATCCGCCCCATTCGGGAGAAAGTCAAAGCGAAAGGAAGAAAAATGCGACTCAGAAACGGCATTTTGCAAGCCGCATTAACCACATCCCAATGGGGCAAAACAAAATATGCAAGGCGCAGAATGGAAAATGCAAGGCGCAGAATGAAAAAGAACAAGGAAAGTAAAGAAAAAGCAATCCGAGAAGAGCATTTCGAATCTCTATAACCCAAAATTGAAAAGGGCTGACAAAATTACCCTTTTTCCACAAAAAGAAGACCACGACAAAAATAACGACGCATTTTAAGCCTTTCTGACAGACTTTCTCCCCCTCACCCGACCTCCAATACCCCCAAAAACGGCAGAAGAGGGCTTCTATACCACAAGAGAAAATAAGAGGTTTCAGGACAAAACAGAAGAAGTAAAAATCAATTTTTGCTAACGATTGAAAAGCTCAAACGTAAATTTGCAACCCACTTGATTGAACTCTCCGTTGGCATTGCTGACAAAGAGACCAAAGTCGAAAATGTGAGTGCCGATGCCATAGCCCAACTCTATGTACGGATAAAGATGAGTGGTGTGCAGCACACCCAGGTAAATCCGTTCGCTATCAACAGACCGGGTAAGTTTCCACTTATGGGGAAACAGCAGGAAAGGAGCCTCGTAGGTGACGTGTCCACGGACATACCACCTGGAGGAGTTGTACCATTCGCCATCGAGCAGATGAAAGACACCACCAATGCCATCGTTCCACCCCACCGGCAGATTACTCCTGCTGAAATTGGCAAAGTCAACGAAATAGACCGCATGCTGATTGGTAAAAGCCCCACTGCCAATCCGCCAGAACAAACTGTTCAAAGAAGTGAGCCGGATGCGCTGTTGTACATCCGTCTCAATACGCTCGTAGGAGCCATTGCTCCCAAAGATTCCCTTGATGCCACGCTCGTAATCTACCGTGAAGGTGGGATAGCGGGAATAAAGCGGAATTTTCCGACGGCCATTCATGTAGAAATACTGTCCGGGAGTCCAGCTCAACCTGAAACGTGGTGCAAAACTGGTGTAGGTGGGACGAAGTTGTATGACTTTGCCCGACAATGTGTCGGGTACGGACAGTTCAGAGGGGCGTACAGCCTTGCGCCAATGCATAGAAAGGCCGGCAGAGAAAAGCAGTCCGTTAGCCAACTCATACCGGTTTTCCACCTGCACGTACATATCCTTGAAATAGTCGAGATGAAGTTTGCTGAAGTTGATGAGCGAATCTTTCCAATCCTTTATTTCATCCAACACCCGGCTGGTGTAGATGCGGTTTCCGTTCCCCATAGTCACAGACAAAGCCCCCAAATGCGACGGTTCATAATAGAAATCCCCCCCGATACTCCAATAGAACTCGTTGCGGGTGAAATTGTAGCCCAATTTGGGAACTATACGCATCCATTTGTCGTCCGGAAAAATGCGGTTGTACTTGAACTCCTGCCTGTAAGAGAATCCGTTGCTGTGACTATAGCTCATCAGAAACGGATTGATGAGCGGCGAACAACGCACACTACCCAATTCGGAAAGGTCGATGGTGTAGCTGCTGATAAGCGCATCGCCCACTTCACCCCACAGTGCCAGACTTTTCCGCCTGGAAGCCTGCACCGTATCCACATGTTGCTGACGGCGTGCGTAGTAGGCTGCATAGAGCTGTTGCTCATGCGCCGTCAGCGACAAAGGACGATGGGCTGCCATATAGGCCGTGTCGGACACCTGTTCGGAGTCATCGCACTTGAGCCGGTAAGAGGAACTGAGGTCATAGCTCTGCTGCTGCACCGGAAGATGCGGGTCTGCGGTTTCACGCAATCTGATTTGCCGGTAGGCGAAAGAGGCCGAATAGCCGGCTTCAATCCTGTTGCCCAAAAAGCGGAAAGTGAGCGATACCTCCGAGTGCTTGGGCAAGAACTGTTCCGTCCCCTCCTCCCCCATCTGAATATCCACCTCGAAATCCGTCAGCTCCATCTGTCCCTGCAATCGGATGTCGGTGACAGCCCACGTGTCGCCACGCACCACCATGGAACCACTGACAAGCTGCAAACTGTTGTTGCGCGGCATGATGCTGATATGGTAACGGGCTGCCCCATCAGCTGCCCAAACAACTGAATCGAGCAGATAGGTATAACGATGGGCACCTGCACTGTCGAGCGGAGAAACTAACCTGTCGGGCAATAAGGTGGGAGAATAGACATTCATGTGAAGATATTCCAAAGAGTTGCGCAAACCTGCCCGATTGCGACGGAAGGTGCCGGTCAGTGCACGCACTTTCATATCGTAAAGGGAGGGAGCTGTGTAATGCACTTCACTGACGACCTCAGTCAGGTATTCATCCACATCTTTGTAAAAACGGAACATAGAGGGCACGAGACGAATGAGTTCGTTACGCTTGGGCACCCGATAGACACCACGCACATACACCTCGGACTCATACTCACGCACAAGGCCCGAATATTCTGCTGCTTTTGTCAAGACATTTCCCAATATAGAATCGTGAAAGACGAGCGGACGTCTTCCACTTTGTACGTTGTCTGAAGCGCACGAAGGAAGAGGATGACCCAAAATCAGGCACATAACTGCAAAGATTAAGACAAGCCGTTTCACTACCGTATGGGAAAACTTGATTACGTGTTGCAAAAGTAGGAAAAAGAGCTGAATTGAAGCTGATTTTATCCAATCATTTAACGAATAATCCGTTCAATCATGTTTTTTTTAAAAGAAGCGACACTTTTTAAAGGTAAAAAGTTTACTCATTGATTTTTTCTTGCTATTTTTGTGCTCTAAAACATAATTTTAAAACACCTGCATGGTAAAAAAAGACTTTTCGGTATCAGAGATTATAGAAAGCATTGCCGAGATGTGGCAAACACTCAATGACGAACAACGTGGAATGCTCGTCAAAGAGTTTACTGTCCAACGATTCAAAAAAAATGAATTGATTTATTGCGAAGGAGAGAAGCCGACACACATCATGTGCCTGCTTAGCGGAAAGGTCAAGATTTTCAAAGATGGTGTCGGTGGCAGAAGTCAAATTATCCGAGTCATCAAACCAATGGAATATTTTGCCTACCGTGCTTACTTCTCCGGAGGAGACTATGTGACAGCTGCGGCTGCTTTCGAACCTTCGGTCATCTGTATGATTCCGATGAGTATCATCACCCAACTGGTGCACGAAAACAACGATTTGGCCCAATTCTTCATCCGTCAGCTTGCAACTGATTTGGGTATCGCTGATGAACGGACTGTAAATCTCACCCAAAAACATATCCGCGGAAGACTGGCCGAATCGCTGCTATTCCTCAAGGAAAACTATGGTGTAGAGGAGGACGAATCTACACTGAGCATCTACCTCTCGCGTGAGGATTTGGCCAACCTGTCGAACATGACAACTTCCAACGCCATCCGTACACTATCAAACTTTGCCTCAGAAAAGCTGATAGCCATCGACGGACGAAAAATCAAACTTATCGATGAAGACCGACTGAAGAAAATAAGCAAAATCGGATAAAGCCAATGGCTTTATCCGATTTTTATTTACTTTACCGCCTCGCGGATACGTACCAGTTTCTCCAACAATCCCTCCAACAGATCCAAGCGCAACATATTGGCACCATCGCTCTTGGCTATAGCCGGATTTTCATGCGTTTCAATGAAGAGTCCGTCTGCCCCCACCGCAATGCCTGCTTTGGCCACCGTCTCTATCAACTGCGGCATCCCTCCTGTCACTCCGGTAGTCTGGTTGGGTTGCTGCAGAGAGTGAGTGATGTCCAAAACAACGGGATACCCGAACGAACGCATTTCGGGAATGCCCCGATAATCTACCACCAAGTCCTGATAACCGAATGTAGTGCCACGCTCAGTCAGCATCACATTGGAATTTCCGGCTTCCACCACCTTTTCTGCCGCAAAACGCATGGCGCCTGCAGAAAGGAATTGCCCCTTCTTGATGTTTACCACCTTGCCTGTACGGGCAGCTGCCACAAGCAAATCTGTCTGCCGGCAAAGGAAAGCCGGAATCTGCAACACATCCACATACGGCGCAGCCATGGCAGCTTCTTCAGCCGTATGAATATCTGTGACAACAGGTACTCCGAACGTATCACGCACCTTGGCCAGAATCTTCAATGCCTGCTCATCACCTATTCCGGTAAAGGAATCTATCCGGGAACGGTTAGCCTTCCGATAAGACCCTTTGAAAACATAAGGGATATGCAGACGCTCCGTCACCGTCATCACATGCTCTGCTATCCGCATGGCCATCTCTTCGCCCTCTATCACACAGGGACCTGCCAACAGAAAGAAATTGTCAGTTGAAGTAAAATCCTTAAAGTTCATTTTGCATACATTTATCGTTTCTCGACATTCATTTCGGTATAATCAGCGTGACGGCTTCTGGCAAGATTCCTATCTCTAAAGGAAAATTCTTCGAAGGCATGGTACGGCCATCCAAACTGACCATTGCATTCTGTGCACGAAGCACCTTCACCTTACGGGTGCGATAAGGCTTCACCATCTTATGGTTCAGGATATGCCCCTTCAACAACATCCAAAGGCCGGCAATTAGTTGTGTCAGCTCCGGACGATATACGACTGACACATCCAACCAACCGTTATAGGGCACTGCATTCGGAGTCAATCCATAGCCACGCGCACTGCCCACACAAATGGTCATCATGCGTCCACGAATATGTTCTCCATTGATTTTCAAATGACTGCGATATAGTTTGCGTTCAAACAAAAGCAGGAACATTGAGGCCAAATAGGAAAGGTTTTCTGTTCCCCAAAAGCGACGGGTACCGTTGAAGATATTCACCATACGGGCACCCAACCCGATGTTGACAGCATTGAGGAAATAACGCTGTTCGTGTTCTTGTCCATTGTAAAAGGAACAATAACCCACATCTACAAGACGGAGACGGCGATTTATTATCCAATCGACAGCCTCTTTATAGTCATCAAACTCTATTCCCCAGAAGCGTGCAAAATCATTGCCTATACCATTAGGAATGATGCCCAAGGCAATCTCCTCCTTGTGCTCAACCGATGAAGTCATAATCCCGTTGATGGCATCGTTGAGCGCACCATCACCTCCAACTATCACAATCGTACGGTAACCATTGTTTGCCAATGTACGTGCCAATCGCTCCACTGAGCCATAGCCTTCGGAATGTACATAGTCAAAGTTCACCTTACGGCTCTCCATATATTCACGAATCTTTCCCCAACGCTTCTTCACCTTGCGAGTGCCAGCTTTGGGATTATATATAACTCCCCATTTGTCAGCTTCTACAGCCATGCCTCATCCAGTATTAAAAAATTAAACAACAGCCTACTATCACACTACTCCTTTTTTCAGCAAATCCACGATTTCATCCACCTTCTCCTTCATCGGACGAAGAGCATCAATCCAATGTATCCGGATCCCACGACGCTCCATTCCTCTGAACCATGTCATCTGACGCTTGGCAAACTGATGAATGGCTATTTCCAATTGCCGGAGCATCTCATCATACGTCAACAGCCCCATGACATACTGCGTCAGAAATTTATACTCCAAACCATAATATATAAGGTCTTCGGCCGGAATGCCTTCGCCCAACAGGCTCTTCACCTCGTCCACCATACCATCATCGAGACGCTGACGAAGGCGACGGCTAATCTTTTCCCTCCGAAGTTCACGATCAATGTCCACTCCTATAACAAGACTCCTCAAATCAGGGAATTCCCTCTCCCCCACATTGTTTCTGAGGTAATATTCCTCAATCTCAATGGCACGTATGGCACGCTTCACCGTGTCCACATCCGTGGTATTGTGCAAGGTCTTATATCGGCTAAGCATTTCCGTCAATTCCGCCAGCGATTTGTCTGCCAACACCGCTCGTAACTCCGGATTCTCCGGTACAGGAATCAATCTGTATCCTCTGAGTACACTTTCAAGGTACATTCCCGTTCCACCACAAAGAATGGGAATTTTTCCCTTATCCACAACCTGTCCGTATGCCTGCAGAAAGTCCTGCTGATATTCGAACACATTGTATTTGTATCCAGGTTCGCAAATATCTATCAGGTGATAAGGCACCTGCATACCCTCCACGCAATAGTCTGCCAAATCTTTTCCTGTCCCCAGATCCATGCGTCGGTACACCTGACGGCTGT
This sequence comes from uncultured Bacteroides sp., assembly GCA_964614555.1. GTDB lineage: Bacteria > Bacteroidota > Bacteroidia > Bacteroidales > Bacteroidaceae > Phocaeicola_A. Next base: position 457 of record CAZTPB010000036.1, on the reverse strand, counting down.
CAGCACTGATTATTTCCGTGCACATCCGTATAGCCAATGCCGCAGCCAACGGAGTTTTCCCCGACGCCGTAGGTCCCAGAATCGTTATCAGATTATATGCTTGCATACAGTATCATTTCATTCAGCAAACAAAAGTAATACAAAAATGGAAATCAGACAAAAGAATGGAGAAAAAATGAAAAAAAAATGCAGCCCGCTGCGTTGGCAGTCACAGCGGGCTGGGATTGCAGTTGCAGCACGCTGCGACCGGCTACGCAGCGCGCTGCATTTTTTTCATTGGTGTCCGGTTGTTGTACACTAAGCGATATTTCTTCCCAAAACAATAAAGAAAAGCCGTGTCGAAATGAAACTCGACACGGCTTTTAAAACTCTATAAATTAGTAACAGTTGGATTAACCGTTAACCTTCTTCATGTGAGCGATGAGGTCGAGAACCTTGTTAGAGTAACCGATCTCGT
>CAZTPB010000035.1:0-14480 GCA_964614555.1 uncultured Bacteroides sp. | reverse complement strand
AGCACCACCAAATTACCTCTGTCCAAACAACAAAAGATACGGAAAATGTTTCCTCCCATCCCAATTCTTATTTCATAAAGTCCTTTAACGTTTTCGATACTTTTAAAGATAGATACGGGCAAGACCTCCAAGGTTTGAATCCACACCAAAACTTGCGCTATCTTTTTACGCACTTTTTCGTTCTGCTTCACATAGAACTTGTTGAAATAATCCTTATGAAAAACTATGCTCCGTTTCTTTTCCATACATAAAACTCTTTGCAAAGTTAATCATTTGATGAACAAAAAGCAAATAAATCAAGAAAAAATAAGAGAAATATAGTCTATTCAGGTTTATCCGCTGTTCTTCCGCGTTTCCGAAAGTTTTACATCTTAGAAAATGCCCAAAATCACCTCTACAGACTTTTCAAAAAATACTGGACACTTATTTCAGTTCCCCTTGATACTTTTTTCAGTAAGTGTCCAGCGTTTTTGGACGTTTGTAACGCAAAAGTCGTGAGTTCCAGCATCTGTGATGCGCCAGGATGATGCGGGGGATAGGGAAATATCCCTACCGGTATAATCTTATCGACGTTAATTAAGGATTTTCTTTCTGCTTTGTAAACAATCTGTTCATATCAAAATAATCATATATGAACAATGGAAAAGCATTTAGAATCGCAACGCAACAGTGCTCTGTATTAACATATTTAACAAGCTGGTTTAAAAATATAAGATCTTGTTGTATATCGGATTTTTCATTTGGGTATGAGTCACAGTTGTTACAAATATAATTTGCTTTGGAAACATTCATATCAATAAGGTGTTTCCAATTTTCCATAGCAATGTCCAATCGTTGTTTTTGCTTTTCGAGACTCTCGTTTGGATTGTGCGAGATTAAAATATATCCTAACGACTTATAATATGAAAACTCGTGTGCAATATTTTTAAACTGTTTGCAGTCAATTCTTGGAATAATATAATTAAGAAAATCTGTATCAGGCAACTCCTTGTGATACTTAATAGACTCAATCATAGGATAGTTGATATACAACTTCCCATTTGCCGTTTCATTGTTAAAGTATTCCAGCATTTCATTCAAATGCTTGTTGTTCTCTTCTAACGGCAGTCGTGATTCGTGAAAATCATAATCAAAAAACAAAAATATCTCAGAAATATCGGATTCTATAATATTGGCAAGCGTATTATCACCTTTTTTCTGAAGAATCGTGTTCAGTATCGAAACCGTTCGGCCAGAGGATTCTATGTTTTCGTTTTTGAATACATCAAGTTTTGCAAGATGAGAGTAAAGCGAATAAATATTACTATTATAAGTACATACAAACTGTTCTGTTCTTTGGGGGAAGAACAGTTCCTTCAATGCCTCAAATAGTTTAGGCTCGCTTTTTTTACCTTCAAAAACAAATAGTATCATAATTGAAATGCTTTGCCGCGAAATAGTTTTTCTATATTATGTCCAAATCGCAAATCTTTGTCTGTGCATTCACATAAAGGCTTTATCTTGTTGCCATTGATTAAGAAGTTACAATCGGGGCGTAGTAAATCGTTTGTCATCAGATATGTGTTATGAGACGACATAAATATTTGACAATTCAAATTAAACATATATTTGCATAGTTTGAATGAAATGTCAAAATGATAGAATGCATCGAATTCATCTATGAAAACAAATTTAGCATCACCCATTCGTTTCAACCAGAAAAACAGTAGCTCCAAAGAGCGGGTTCCTGTTGATACGGTAGTATTGAACAAGACGGTGTTATCCCCAATTTTGTACCACAATTGTTTGTCTCCTTTTTGAGAGGTGATAAAGTTGAATTCCTGTCCACTTATATCTAATAAGAATTTAGAAAAATCTTCAACATAATTATTTGATATTATGTATTCCTCAATGTTTCCGTCAATTTGGGTCTCAATACCAATAAATTCTCTATTCTCAAGACATCTGAACCATAGCATCTTGTTAGCAAACTCTTGTAGTTTTACAATACAATTATCAGCAGATAATGGATAGTATGTTGATAAAAAGTTTACAACAGATATATTGTTGACACTATTTTTGAGATTTTCCACAATTATCTCATCGTTGGGGAAATCTGCTGAATTAAGAGTCAAAAGATTGTTCTCTCTTTTAAAAATGAATTTATTATCAGCCGTAAGTTTCTCATAAACTAAAAAACCGCGTTCCTTCTTAGAGTATGTATATTCAACTACTTGTGAACCAAACTTAAATGTATATTCAAATGTAACAGGATCTTCAATTGCACCTGCATAGATGAAGTTGTCATAATAGTTTGGCTTTTTTGCTTTCAATGGTGCTAAGTGATATTCTATATCAAATAAAGCCAATCCAATATTTGTTTTTCCTGAACCATTTGGACCATATATAATACCATTCTTAACAATTCCGTCTTTTATGACTTCTTTGTTAAATTCATAATTACTTGGATTTGATAAGTCCAATTCTATGCGATTGGCGAATCCTCGATAATTAGTAACAGCAAATTTTATTAGCATAATCTTTGAATTTTGATGTTGCAAAAAATGTTACAAATGAGCAAAACGCAAGTTTACTTGCAGGTTTCACAGCGAATGCAGCATATCTCGCGATTTTACACTGCAAATATAATGCATTTTCTTTGCCGTAAAAAAAATACGGCAAAGAAAATGGCGATTATCTATGATTTATGAGTAAAATAACAAGTTTACGAGCCTGCTTCCTGCAACAGAACGATCCAAGTCCTGCCACTTTCCTCACCATCGTATACATTTCTTAACAGTGTCCACCGTCCTTCCGTGTTCGGGAACGCGGAAGCCGTGAGTATAAGCAGCTGGATGCGCCAAGTGATAAAACATCAGACTCCGCTCGCGAACCGTATGTGCCCGGTTCATGAGCGGAGTCTGATGTGGAGGACTAAAAGATGGTACGAACTATTGTGGTGACAACCTCAGATACCACAAACGACCTTCACCACCACTCCTACTAATGGTATAAGTTCCCCGCTGCAACTCATAGTCAGGAGTTGTCATCACATCATTACCATTTGTTGATGAAGGTAATATATCGTCACCGATTTTAATACTCGATCCCGCTGTATTGTTTCCATAAATAATCGTCATTTTGGTTGGATAGTTTATGTTCAGCGTTACAGTCTGACTACTACCCAACTTACTACCATTAATCAATTCTGTCTGCTCTGTAGAGAACGCTCCTGTCTGAGGATCAAACAAGTTTACGTAAACAGAACTATTTCTATGACCTGATTGTGCAATAGCACCTTCAGAAAAGCCGTTTGTTACAATCACTGTTTCATCTGTAGAAACACCATTTTTGAAAACAGTCATTAGTCCACTACCTGTTCCATCGGCGTCATACAATTCGTACACCGCCGTTTTCTCCGTTACATGAGTCATGGCAGGATAATTATATTCCATATAATAATCACCGCTTGTTTCAGGAATACATGTACACGTGGCTACACCATCCTTCACTTTGACGGTGATGTTGTAGTAATGATTCGTGGCTATGAGATCATCAGTATCTGTAGCCTTATTTCCTTTTTCTGCGTTTCCAGGTTGAGCACCATTTACCTGAATAGCATGGCTGTCGTTCGTCCATCCGCCAATGTTCCACCACTTGTAATTATCATCGTCCAGATAGTCAAACAGTATGAGGAAGCCCTCTTCGCCGCTTGTCTTCATGGCGCGACAGGTAAGTTCGTAATTATCTGACGGTATAGGTACATTGAGGACTGCTGTTGCTCCATTTGCAGCTCCGTCAGTAATTGTCAGTTGGTTATTGGCGTAACCTTTGCTGTCGCCAGCATGATACAGTCCGGTCGAGAGTTGAGTATTCCAGCTGTCTCCGCTCGAATAAACTATAGTGTTATCATCCAGATTCTTTACAGATATATTCGAGTATGTCACATTACTCTGCCATGTACCGAGGCCTACGTAAGGAGATGCCTCTACGAACTCTATATTCTTGACGTTTGCTACATAAGCACTCGCAGTCGTGGTATTGAATGTCATCGTCAATGTGTAATCACCTGCGGGAAGGTCATCGATATACCACATATAAGGAAGATAGGTAGAAAAACTTCCACTATTTTCGACAGTCTTGGTTACAGTCTTAGTCACTCCGTTGCCAGTCAGGCTGAAAGCAATGGAACACCCTGCGGTTTCTGTTGATGCATCATACTTCATCTGGAAGTCACCGGCAACAGTATTTCTGATGGTATAGGTTGCCGTATTGCCATCTGTGATGAATCCCAGATTTCCAGCGGATTCAACTTTAATACCTCCATTTAATGTTCCGGATGTCAAGTCAAACAGATTGCTATCCGTTGTCGGAATGATGTTGATTCCCTTCTCCACCAGTTTCACATAAGTAGTGGCTGATTGGTTCTTTCCATCAACAAACATATCGGTTGACCCTGTAAATTGCAAGGTATAGATGAGTCCCGCTGTCTGCGGATTGCTCACCTTGAAGGTTGCCCATCCATCGTTTGTCCACCCATTTGCGTCGGAAGTTGCAACTACCGTGACCCCATCTACGGTTGCCCCTGAAACATTCTGACTCGCCAAACCTGAATCAATCGCTTTGTTAGCAGTCACATGAGCAGAAGTAAGCATACTGGTTTTGGGGACACTTATACGGATATAGCTGTCAGTTCCCACCGGCAATTCAATGGGAGCACCTTTAGCTTCCGTGTAATTGTAGTTATTGAAATGAGCCAGTTCGGCTTTTAAGAAATCACCAGCTTCCTTACCATTTGTGCCATAAACATATTGCCAGGTAGTTCCCCCATCAGTACTGTATTGGATATATCCTTGAGCTGATGGATCTCCTGTACTCTTGAACACGGCATACGTGTTCATGTACGGATAAAGATTATTGTCATTACCCTGTTTGAGAAAGTTCCCCCCCACATAAATGTCTGTTGTATCCAAAGGTCTTATTTTAAGGATAGCTTTGTTTCCGTCATCAGTAGCTCCACCTGTATCGACACGCCATTTGATGTAGCTCTCCTCACCATGCTTTACATTAAGCATACTGATAGCATTTCCAAGACTCCACCCTTCCGGATAAGAGAGTGCATGAAGATGATCCATCCAGTTGTTCCCCAAAACATTGAAACGGATGTTTTTATTCTCATGCTGAGCATCGGTCAACTTCGCACTCAATGTGACCTCATCTCCCATACCCAATTTTGCATAATTTTGAACTCTTTTTTCAAAATCTCCCAAATTGGTAACTATTTCAACATAAGGACGTACTGCCACCGCGATATTCTGTGTATAACTGTAGTCAGAGCTATAGCCTTCGAGCTTGATGTCCGCATCCTGCAACTCTCCGCCATTCGCAGGGACAACAATCACCTGACTACCTGGGGCTATACCTTCTACTGTGGTTACAGTATCCGTCCCAGAGAGGAAAGCATAATCTCCACTGATGCTAAGTGTGGCTGTTTGGCCACTGACCAAACCATTACCAGTGGTCAGACCACTGAAAGTAAGGGTCAACTGTTCTGCAAAATCAGAAACAGAGATAACATTATCAGAAACCTCACCACTACTTATCGGGAAGGAGATTTGTGTTCCGTTTGTATTATTAAGCGACCAGACATCCGACCCGTCCGTATCGGCAGCCGTCCAAGTGATGGTACCCAATGAACCTGCTTCGCGTGACTTTTCCAGATTGATATAATAAAGGAAAAATTCACCTGAAGGATTTCTTAACTGATACAGTCCTGCACTGCTTAACTCCTTTTCAATGACAGTCATTGAGGTATTACCGGTTATTGCCTCAGAAGTATAATAGGGAGTCTCGCTGCCATTGTAGTAAATAGCCAGACCTCCATTATTAGCTGTTTTTCGTTGGGTTACTCCTACTTGTAACTTCATGCCTGAATATGGAGCATAAAATGATACATAAGCGACCCCATCCATCTTTGAAGCATAAGTATATTCCGATGGATAGGTATAACCCACATCTGTGGACAACTGGTTTACCTGTGTCCCCACATCAAAAATCTGATTGCCATTTCCTGTACGGTCAGCAGATTTTGTTTGTGGTGCACCTGCTGTATAACTGAGACTCCATTTTCCCGAATAGTTTTCAGGTTCGTATGCTGTGGCTACAGTGAAAGCAGTCTCTTCAACAATGATATCCTTATTCTCGCCCTTCATTTTGAGATAATCAGCCAAGCCATAACCGATGGTCTGCAAGGTCAGGACAAATTGTCCTTTGGCTGCTTTTACTGTCGCAATGTCATCAAACTCATAAGTCCAATAATAACAGTTGTTGTTACTACCAACAGTAGGACTGGAAACCTCATTCCCACTCTGGTCTATCACCTTCATGCCGGCATACGTCCTATCACATGCTGTCACATAAAAGCCTGAAGTCTTCAATGTGAAATCCACCACATCATTGTCATTGTTCACCGGATAAGTGACACGCAAATAGACAGTCTTACCTTTTTCGTACAGGTCTGCTGTAAAGTTTGTCAGGATGTCCTCTGGTTGTATCGCAGTCCATGCAGTATTATCCGAACTCAGTTCATACTTCACCTTTGCGTTTCCGGGTTCATATATCACGCGATTTCCGATACCTACGCTATAGCGGTAGATGTTGAGGTCGTTGCCGGTAGAGATACGCATGGTTTCGTCGCTGTCGCCCTCGGTGCTCTGGAGCAGCAGGTCAATGTAGTTGAGATGTGTTGTACTGGAATTTGTCTGCACCCCATTGGCATCATAGTAGATTTTGCGAAGGCTATTCACTTGGATGACATTATCATCCAAAACTTCGTAGTTGTTATCTACATTGTTTCCCGTAAGCACTCCCGCATCTGCAGGGTCCAACACCTCTGATTTCAGAGTGGCAAATTTGAACGTAAAATTACCCACATCGCTTCCATCCATACGGAAAGAGAGACTGGCAGGGAAATAGATGCGCACCACGTACTTTTCCCCAGACGCGGGGTCAATATTGAGCGAACTGCTGAATTTGTCTTCAAGCACAATTTCCTTTTGGTTTTTGTCAATATTGGTACTCTCCGCTGTTTCCCGATATATGTCATAATCGCTACGCAGGATATACTTGATGCCCTGCACGGCGATAGGCGTGTGGCTGACAGACACTTCGTTGTTTGCCTCCTCGGAATAGCTGATGCCGGCGTCATTGGCAGTGCCATTGGTGAATGTCAGAGTGCCTGCATGGTCGAACTTCAACGGACGGAAGCACAACACACTATAGACAGAGTCTGCATGACTGCCCAATGTCAATTTGATGGGGTCGCCGTTCTCGCCATTATTGGTGATGGTATATGAGTCGTTGTTCTCCATCAGCTTGACACTCTTTGCCAACTCCGGAGTAACCACGATATTGATGCCGCCGACTCCTGCCGGACGGTCTATGCGGACAAAGAAGTCGTGCGATGCGTCCTCATTGCTTTTACCATACGGCATTTCCTGCTCCGCTGTCTGCTGGAACTGGTCGATTCTGTTAGAGATGACGGCATTGAACTCCCAAGTGCCTAACACACTCACCAAGGCAGAAGCCGAACGGTATGCCTTGCTGCCGGCATTCACACCGGTGTAGAGATAGTCTGCTCCGTGCGCGGGCTTTGCAGCACTATTATGTGCAGAGTTGGCATAATCCCCCCAATAGGGATGTTTCACACTGGTGTAATCGTTTCCGTCACTGGTGGCCGAACCGTCGTAGCTGCGTGCAGTGATGAAGACCAAAGAGTTCTTCACATTGAGGCTCTTGGTGGTAAAGGTGAAGGTATCCGTCGGCGATGTGGCTTCATATTCCACAAACGTGTTTCCTTCGGGGTCGGTCTTCACTGTTTTACCAGCCAGCACACCCGTCGGTGTAAGGTCTTCCGGGCGATAATATACCCACAATTTTACAGGAGCGCTGGAAGTGACCCCTTCATCAGCATCCCGATGCCCGATAATGTAGTCGGCCTGCCCCTCGGTTCCACCTGTCTCAGCGTCACTACAAAAGCCCAATGTGTAGGGAATCACCACATCAGCCGTACTTCCACTTGCAGGCTTGGGCACATTCACATAACGGGTGGTGAGGCGTGTGTTGTAGAGGCCATCGTCGAGCATGATGCGCCGTGCGGTGGCATTCGTTGTCTCCGGCTGTACCTTGAAGCGGAGTTCGCGGGTATTGAACACGTCTGACATGTCGGCATAGCCCGTACCCTCTCTGAGGGGCACACTCTGTCCCTCCATGATAACGCTGAAGTCTGTCTTGTCATCCGTCACCGTACGCAGGGTGATGCGGTGTTCGCCCGAGTCGGCCGGTTCCTCGATGGTGTAGGTGTATTTGTACCCCCACTTCTTCCACTCTGCCGCTGTGGCCCAATACTCACCGGCGGTAGCACCGTCCTTGTCGGCATACCAGTTCCACCCGTTTGTTCCATTCTTGTACTGCAACACCCCCTTATAGTCTGTGGCTACGAGATCGATTTTCATGGCATCTACGGCCAGGCTCTTCTCCACATCCACGCGGTCCGAACCGAAGCGCACTTCGATGGGATAGAGTCGTGTAGGGAGGTAACGTTCATTGGGGACAGTGAAAGCCACCGTCAGGCGTTCGTCCGTCATGGCCGGGATGTCCGAACTGATGAGCAACGGGCGGAATGTGATGGGGTCACCGATATAGACCCTGACAAAACGCGAGAGCACACCACCCGCACTGGCAGGTTCGCTGACACGGATGACTCCCTCCTTGTAGTGGTTTGTGCCCGTGGCATTCTCTTCGTTATAGGCGAAAGGTGTGGTGTCGAATTCTATGACCCAATTGTAGTTTCCGGTGGAGTCCGTCTCTTCCTTGGCACGAATTCTCAGACTGGGAAGTTCGCCGTCCCAATGACAACTGTCCGTTTCCCATTTCACTTCGGGTGCGACGCCAGCACCGGCCGTTGTTTCGTAATAGACATAGATGTTGTCAACCTCATAAGTTCCGCTTCCAGCGGATGTCTCCTTGAAGCGGGCTGTAAGGTCGTCGATGTAGCGCACCGTACCATTTTCCACCCGCAGGGTGCTGCTGGCACTCTGCAGTTCGGGGATAGACTCTTCCACGTCCACCATCGTACCGTTGGCAGCATTTCCCTCCATGGCCTCTTCAATGGTGGAGTACCCCAATTCGGGGTTGATGTCCAGAAATTTGATGGTGTAGATGTGGTTGCGCTTGATGTCGAAGACATTGCGCCTTACCACAATGTTCTCGCTGTTGCGCTCCTCCTGGTAGAACTTTATCTTGTAGTACTTCGAAACTCCTCCGGTCTCTGCAGCCGTGGCTATGCCGCCATCATCAGCCGCCGAGTTGCTGTCATCGGCTTCCGGAGTGCGTATCTTGAATATGGCAAACACCTCTTCGCCATACGCACCGCCATAGGCACCATAGGCTTCAACGGTGTGGTCGAAGATGGAGAACGGTTTGCCGGCATTGGATGTCAGGTCATCATCAGTGATTTTATCGGCCTCATCCATTGTGTAATCACCGTAGAGCAACCCCGCTATGCGTTTGTCAACGATAGGCAGTGCGGCATACCTGTTGCCGGTGTTATCTGCACTAAGCAGATTGAAATGGAAGGCGTTGCGGTTGTTTTGCAGGGCCTCGGCATCAAAAGGAGCTACGGTGGCATTCTGCGGACGGTTGCAGAGCACCCATCCATCAATGCCCAAGATGTTTTTGGCATCGTCCCCCTTCTCGTATTTCACTTTGGCATAGTTGCGGTAGAGGATGACAGGCTGCTCCTTAAGGGTCAGGTTGCCATAGTCGCTGATGCCCCAATAGAGGTGTTCTTTGGTGACCATCGGGATAATCACCTCCTCCTCTTTCATGCCCCGATAGTAGTTCATATCCATGCCTGTAGTGGCATCGCCCGGCCAGAATTCTTTGGGGGCATTGGCTATGAAGTGCACCACTTCGGTGTTTTGAGGAATCATGGCTTTGTATGTCTTTGAGGAGTTTTCGGGGGCGGGTTCAGTGGCTGAGCCGTCTTCCTCCACTTCCAGTTCATAATCCTTGTCAGTGGCATCTCCCACCTCTTCTGCTTCAATGATACCGATGAATCCCCCTCTTTCATCAAACAGATAGAGGTGGAGCGTCGAGATTGGCTTGTCAAAGCTCTCTTCGGCACGAGTCTCTACAGCATAGTCGGGGACAGCAATGCTGAAAGTGACACTGCCGTCCGGATTAATTCCATGACTCGGAGTCTTCACAATCTCCTCGTCGGTACAGCTGCCCGACAAGGCTACCGTCAACAGGAGGCCCATCAGTCTGCCTGCCCAATATCTGAATGAACGTGTAGTCATTATTCTCTATCTCTTTGGTTTGATTCTATCAGTTCTTTATATCTCTCACACAACGCACACGGATGGCTAATTTGTTGTCACCGTCAATTGCCTTTTTGATTGTCGTCCCTTTATACATTCCCGACACCACTGTCAACGTCTCATTATCCGTAAAGTTGGTGTACGTCTCAGCAGTACCCTCTCCCTTGGTGACCACATATTGGTTGCGTCCCGCCGTCCAATACCAGGGGTTGGTGTCTCCGTCAGAGTTGAGGATACGGTTCATGGTGACGTTGAACACATTGTCATCGAGCTGATACTGCTTGATGATAGAGAGTTCGGCAATGGTGGGCAGACGCCAGTCTTCAAACACATTGCCTTCATTATCGACTTCCACATAGTGCATACATTGGTCGAAGGCCGTTTCCCAATAAGGAGTAGCCGACGAGTTGCCGAGCTGTGAGGCGATGACGAAGTGGGGCGACACCAACTGGTTGTTCTCTTCGGTGTTGATGGCATAGAGTTGCGACTTGCCGTTTTCGTCTGTCCATGTGGAGGTCATCGGGTAACCGATGCGGTATTTCGATGAGGTGGCAGTAATGGTCACTTCATACATACGGTTGTTGTTGGACGGAGTATTGGCATCCAACCCGTGAATATTGTCTGTGGTACTGGTACGTCCAGAAGCATTTTCGTCATAACTGTCATCAATCTGGTAAATGACACCGTGGTGGGTTCCTTCGGCATCCCTCCAAGTATGTTGCGCATAAGCTCCGGCAAATCCATCACTGTAGGTCTTGGATGTTCCGTCCAGATAGAATTTGCATTTCATGGACACATTGGCACTGACATGGCCGCTCATGCCATAGCCATCAGCAGCCTCACCCACCCCATTAACCACTTGACTGGGGACAGTCACAGTCTTGGTAAATACCGCTCCTGTAGGAATCTCCAAGTCGCCACAATAAAGCTGGTAGTTGGATCCGTTCACATGATTGTCAAAAGTACTTTCATACTTATGCTGTGCATCTACTCCATCTTTGTTGAGCACATTGGCATCCATGAACGAATAGAATCCGAACTGGTTGACAATATATTCCAACGGATACTGTTTGATGATGACGTAGCGGGTGATGTATTCGCCCGGATCGTAGGCTTTCTCCATCGTCACCTTCAAGGTGATGAAACGCAGGGTAACATTGCGGGGAATAGCACTGTAAATCCGGATGATTTCTCCTTTTTCGCTGTGTCTGTTTCCCGGCCAGGTAACATATACTTCCGACTTTTCTTTGTCGCTCTCATAATTGCCGTCAGCCTTTACAGTCACCGGCTTGTACCAGGCACGGTTGAGGTCACGGAAGACAGCCGTGCCATCAGCCACATGGGTGTTATCATCATAATAGCTGAGTTCCGACAGGATGTTCGTATTTTTCCCCGCTTCGGGTGTATAGATGGGTACACGGCGGTTTTCCTTGTCAGGATAATAGATACCGGGAATATTGGCTACGGAAACACCATCAATATCAGCCTCCATATCCTTGTCAATGGAGTCTCCGATATATTCCTTCTCACTCTCAAACCCTTCGGGCCAGGGGAATGACTCTCCGGCGGCTTTCAGAGCCTTTATCTCCTCGGCCACATCGTGCACCACTTCCACGGTGACTTTGTTGGAGGAGTAGAAGGTGATTTGGGTCTCGGCCTCGTTGCGCAGGTCGATGAAGTATTTGTCGAGGATGAGATAATCCACGGGGGTGGTGTTCTCCACACAGAACTCTTCGGGATACCATTCGCTCACCTTGTACTCGGGGTTGCTGATGGGGCGGGGCTCGTAGCTCTCCTCCGAGCCGTCGTAGGCCACGGTGATATCCACTTCGTAGAAGGTGTTGCGGTGGTAGCGTTGACCACCGTCGGGGACAAAGACAATCTTGTACCAGTTGTTGGGGCGGGGGCTCTCCGTCGCTCCGGTCGGAATGGTATAGGGCAGGTTCATGATGAAGGTGGTCTCGTGGCCGACGTTGTCGCTCCAGTCGTGGGCAAAGGTGTAGAAGAGCACGCTGGTGAGGTACTCTTTGCCGCTGGGGACGGTCAGCTCTGACGCCGGCCTGTCATACGTGCCCAATGAGGCGTAGGCTGATACATGACTGCCGTCGCCCGGCTCCTCGCCGGTTTCGGGGGCAAAGGCTTTGGTGCGGGTGGCGTAGTTGCTCACTTTGGCCTCAATAACGTCTTCGTCGATGGAGACATTTGCCTTCTGGGTCGCTCCGTTTGCATCGGTGTAAGTATAGGTCCACGTGGTGGCCTTGTAGATGTTCACGCGCACTTTGGCGGCAGCGCGGCGCAGGCTGACGGTCTCTTCATGCACGGTGTTGGGAGCGGCCTGGTAGGCACTGATGTCTGCCTGAGTGAAGCGGTAGCATCCGTCCATCAGAAAACGTTTGCCGCTCGTCTCCTGTGTGTCGGCAGTCTCACCGGCCTTTTCTTTCTTATAGATGTCCGTGTCGAGGAGGGAGAGCGATTTCAGTTCGTCGATGGTGGTGATGTCGGTGGCAGTGGCTGCCGTATAGGTGATTTGTTTTGCACCGTCTGCACTTTCTGACTCTACGGGCAGCGCGGCTTTGGTCCAATCGACATTGGCCAGGGCATAGAGGCGGCTGCCGGGCACGAGGCCGAGGCTCTCTATCCACGTGGTGCTGCTGCCTTTGGCGATTTCAAGCGTGTCGGTCGGGTAATAGTCGGGGGTTACGGCATTGCCAGCAGCATCGGGGCTCTGGTCGTTGGTGTCGTCATCGGTCATAGGCTGCCTGCTGACGTTGTGCCGTCCATAAAAGGTGCGCACCCAGACGGTGTCGCCGTTGCTGTCGGTCTTGACCTGCTTCACACCCTCCACCTCCTCCATCTCCGGACTGAAGAGGAAGAAATCGACCGTGCTGACGGTGTTTTCGTTGAGGGAGTTTTCCCCTTCGATGGTGTTGGCCCGGGTCTGCTCCGTCTCTGCTGCCCGATACAGCGGTTGCTTGCCTCCGAGTGAAAGGGCTATGCGGAGGCCGGAGGCATCGGGGGCTTCTGTGCCGGGCATAGTCACTGCCTCCTCGTCGCTACAGGCAGCGAGGAGCATGGCAGCCAGTGCCAGCAGAACCAATATGGTATGTTTCGTTATGTTCATATATCGTTTTTGTTTGCTTTCTTCTTTTTGTCCTTTTGTTTCCGCTCTGTCATCCTGAGCGAAGTCGAAGGATCTCAACGCCTTGCATTCATCTTGCTATCTGTCATTCACCCCCTCCGCTGCGCTCCCTTATCTTGCCGACGGGTCGTTCAACTGTATGCTCGACAGGGGGATGCGGGTGTATTCCACATCTTCCTTGTTGGTGCTGTAGGAGACGTAGAGGTAGTCACCGTGCACCATGGCTTTGGGGTAGTGGTAGCCTCCGTAGCGGAGAGCACCTATCTTAGCATCATTCTTTATTTTACTCCTTCTCTCTGTCTGTATTTCCGGATATTGCATATGCTTTCCATCCCAAACACCCGTATGTCCCTTGGTGTCATCATATCCTTCACCCTCTTGATTCATCCATTTGCCGGAGCGCAGCAGGTATGCTCTGGTAAATGTGGTACCATCTGCACTGAGTGTGATGACCAATGGCGAACGGTTGATGCTCGCACGAGGATTATTGATCATATAGACCGTACCGTCGGGCAGAGTTCCGGCACACTGTTTCGACTTGGAGTCGGGCATATCAGTAAGTACAGGCTTTGTCCATGTCAAGCCATAATCTGTGCTCACCGACGCATAGAGCTTGTGCGTATATGTCCCATCGATTTCCTGATTGTCACGGAAAACCATCACCAATGCGCCATTCTCCTTCTGATACAAGCTCGGCTCCATCTGGCGCGATTGGGTGCCATTCACATCGTACTCAAAGGCACTGCCACTGATTGAGGTTCCTTTGGCCCATCCGGATATACCACCGTTATTCCACGGAGCATAGATAGGAGTTACAAAAAGGCCGCCATTTGCCGAACCCTGGAAGTGAGCCGCATTGACAACACGCTTGGTTCCGTCAGGAAGCTCTATGACATGGGGGTCTTGCTCGAAGATGGCCTTTCCACCGCCAAAGGTCAGCTCAGCAGGACTACTCCAGTTACTTCCATCTGCACTGGTCA
>CAZTPB010000034.1:0-14765 GCA_964614555.1 uncultured Bacteroides sp. | reverse complement strand
CGGCAATCTCTTCGGCTTGCGCCCTTTCTGCTGAGAGATAGAAACCGCAACCGAAGTCTTTGCCCACTTTTGACTTGTTCAAGTCTATCTGCGCTATTTCAGCGTTTGTTCCATGATAGAGTTTCATGCCAATGCTCCTCCTTTCCGATGACAATAGGCGGTGAGGTCTTCGATGACATCTTCAAACGAGAAGGTGTGTTCCACGTTGTAGAAACGGTCGATGAAGTCAATGCCTTGGTATCGCTCCAAGTAGCGATAGGCTTGCATGGTTGTCAATGAGTGCGCCGCAGCAAAGTCACTGACAATGGCAATGATGTATTCAATCTTGTTTTTTATTTGCTCGCTCATATCTTTGTTTTTGTTTCAAACGGTCGAACGCTGCAAATTTACGCTTTGTTTTTGAGATGTCCAATATTTTGTCCGGTTTCCTTTCACTTGTCCCTTGTTTTTCTTCACAAAAGAAGACTTTGCATAATGGCGATTTACGCCCACTATTCTATACCTTCCACCTCACCACCCTTTGAAGTGAAAACGTAGTTGGGGGAAGTCTCTTCATTTTCAATCGATGAGGAACCAGTTGCCGTGCTTCTCTTCGCCGATGGTAGTAGAGTCTCCATGTCCGGGATAGACGATGGTGTCGTCGGGCAGGACGAGTAGCTTTTCGCGAATGGACTGCAGCAGTGTCTGATGGTCGCCACCAGGCAGGTCGGTACGTCCGATGCTGCGCTTGAACAGGGCATCGCCGGAGAAGATGCATTCCGATTCGGGTGCGTGAAACACGAGACTTCCTCGTGAATGTCCGGGCACTGAGATGCATAGCAGTTTGCACTGTCCGAAAGTCACTGTATCCCCTTCGTTGAGGTATCGGCTGATGGATGTCGGCCGACCGGGGAATGTAAGTCCGAACATACGGGTGCGTTGCGGAGCTTCTACAAGCCAGTCTTCATCGGCAGCAGAGGCTTCGGTCTCCAATCCATAACGTTCGTAGATGAAGCGGTTGCCGAAGATGTGGTCAAAATGCAGATGGGTGTTGAGCAGGTGTTTCGGTTGCAGACGGTTGTCGGCAATGTATTTTTCGAGGGCTTGACATTCGCTTGTTGTCATGCAGGCTGCATCTATCACTACAGCCTCGCGGGTGTCTTCGTCGGCCAGCACATAGGTGTTGACTTCCAGCATATTGAATACGAATCTTTTGATAATCATAGGCTCACAATCCATCTGTCATAAGGTAGTATAGACCACTTTCTTTGTTTCGAAGTATTCTTCTGTGAAGAAGTCTTTCAGGTCGGTCACCATCACCCGGTTGCGCATTGGCATGGTTTCGTTTTCCACTTCGCCTCCCTTCAGGCAGATGAGTCCGTTAGGCAGTGCGTTCCGTTGTTCTTTGGCGATGTTTTTCCGTACGAGTCTGACAAGGTCCATGAATGGCATCACTGCCCGGCTTACCACGAAATCGAATTTTTCCTTTTCTTCTTCGGCACGGCAATGACGGGTGGTGACGTTGGTGAGTCCGGTGCCTGCAATGACTTCGTTGCACACACGTATTTTCTTGCCTATGCTATCGACCAGGTGAAAGTGCACTTCGGGAAACAGGATGGCCAATGGAATGCCGGGAAATCCGCCTCCGCATCCCAAGTCCATCACTTTTGTGCCCGGACGGAAACTGATGATTTTGGCTATTCCCAACGAATGTAGTACGTGGTGTTCGTAGAGGTTGCCTATGTCTTTGCGGGAGATGACGTTTATCTTGGCATTCCAGTCTTCATAGAGGGTTTTCAGGGCGGCAAACTTCGTGCGTTGGCCGTCAGTCAGTGTGGGGAAGTATTTTTCTATTATTTCCATAAGTCAGTCTTCTTTGTTCATTTCAGTTTTGTTGCGTTCAGCTCCGGTTCACTTGCTTCACGCCTTTTACGGTGCGCAGTTTCTTGATGAGCAGTTCGAGTTTGGCTGTATCATCGACCATAACGGTGAGTGTGCCTGAAAAGAGTCCGTCGTGCGAATCGATGGATATGCCTCGCAACATCAGGTGTTGCTCTTTTGATATGATGGAGGTGATGTTGTTGACAATGCCGATGTCATCATTCCCCACCACGCGCAGGCGTATCTCGTATTGCGAACCGCTGTGTTTGCCTGCCCATCGTGCTTTGACAATGCGATAGCCGAAGCGTGAATGCAGTTCGCGTGCATTCGGACAATCCATGCGGTGCACTTTGATGCCTCCGCCAGAAGTGACGAACCCGAAGACTTCGTCTCCATAGATAGGGTTGCAGCATCTGGCCAAGGTAAAGTCTATGCCTTTCAGATCCTGGTCGATGACGAGCACATCGCTGCCTGCACCCATACGGCTCTGCATCTCTTCGTCCGGACGGAGGTTGAAGGTGTCTGCACTTCTTACGGGAGCATCTTCTGCAGCCCGTTGCAACGGGTCGGTCTCATAGCGCAGTTGGGCTGCATAGCGTTCCATCACATCGTTGATGTCGAGCACTTCGTCGGCTATGTCTCTGAAAAAGGGGTTGACCTCCTTGTATCCCATCTTTTTGATGAGGTGCATGGTGACGGCTTCTTCATAGTCCATCTTGCGGTTTTTCAGTTTCCGTTCGAAGGTCTCTTTTCCAAAGGCTGCCTGCCGGCTGCTTATCTCTTTCAGTGCCTGACGGATTTTGGCCTTTGCACGCGAGGTAGCCACAATATCGAGCCATCCGGCCTTGGGGGTCTGGTTGTTCGATGTGAGTATCTCGACTTGGTCCCCACTGTTCAACCGTTGCCTGATGGTGGCATTCTTGCCGTTGATTCTTGCTCCTACGCAACGACTGCCTACATTGGTGTGTACGTGGAAAGCAAAGTCGAGCACAGTAGCCCCTTTGGCCAGTTTGTAAAGGTCGCCTTTGGGGCTGAAGACATAGACTTCATCTTCGTAGAGGTCCATCTTGAACTGGTCCATCATCTGCAAGTCATCTCCATCGGCACTTTCAAGCGCTTCGCGTATGGAGTTCAGCCATTCGTCAAGTCCCGTTTCGCCCTTGATGCCTTTGTATCGCCAGTGTGCAGCCAGTCCGCGTTCGGCTACAGCATCCATCCGTTCGGTGCGTATCTGCACCTCTACCCATGTGTTTTCGGGTCCCAATACGGTGATGTGCAACGATTCGTACCCGTTGCTTTTGGGTACCGAAAGCCAATCGCGCAGACGTTTGGGGTTAGGCTGATACATATCTGTGACAATGCTATATACCTGCCAGCACTCCATCTTTTCGCGTTCGGGCACCGAATCGAGTATCACACGGATGGCAAAGAGGTCGTAGATGCCTTCGAAGCTGGTCTTCTGCTTCTTCATCTTCTGATAGATGGAGTGTATGCTCTTTGTCCGTCCTTTGATGTGGAAGTGCAGACCGGCTTCGCGCAATTTTTCTTCGATAGGGCCGATGAAGGCTGCTATGTAACGGTCGCGTGCTTCTTTGGTAGCATTCAGTTTCTCGCGGATGTGGTAGTAGATGTCATGTTCGGTGTATTTGAGCGAAAGGTCCTCCAGCTCCGACTTCAGCTTATACAAACCCAGCTTGTGTGCCAAAGGTGCATACAGATAGGCTGCCTCGTGTGCAGCCCGCAAACGTCCCTCATTGTCCGAAGTGTCTCTGATTTGCCGCATCAAGTTCACACGGTCGGCTATCATTATCAATATCACCCGCATGTCTTCGGCAAACGAGAGCAAGAGGTTGCGGAAGTTTTCGCTGGCAATGGCCGGACTCTTCTCGTAGAGTTTGTTGATGCGTACAAGACCGCGTATGATGCCTGCCACGTCTTCACCGAACATCCGCTCGGTCTCTTCGGCAGTAATCACTCCGCCCTGTACACAACCATGCAGCATAATGCCCAGGATGGAAGCCCGGCGCATACCTATCTCGTCGGCTATGATGACAGCCGTCTGCATATCCTTAATGATGGGGTTCAACCCGAAATTGTCGCGCACCAAAGCACCGGTTTGAGCCGCACGCACAAGCTGGGACTTCAATTTACGGCAATCGGCGGGCTGCAATGTGTCGCCTGAAAGACTGAGCAACCTTCTGTATAGTGTAAAGAGCAACCCCAATTCCGAAGGAGTAAAAAATGCCTTTTCTTCCATATTCCGATGAATTTTGAGGTCAAAGGTACATTTTTTCTTTCATTTATTATCAAGGAAAAAGAAGTTTTTGTAATTTTGAGCACAAATTCATTCAAGAAAAACCTAATAGTAACAATAAAGCCATTATGTTGACACAGCAAGACAAAGCCCAACTGGCCGCCAAAGGAATCTCTGAAGCACAGATAGCAGACCAGCTGAAAAGTTTCGAAAACGGCTTTCCGTACCTGCAACTGGAAGGAGCCGCATCGTTGGAAAAAGGTATCATCGCACCCACGCCTGAAGAGTATCTGAAGGCTTGGGAAGTATATAAACAGCAAGCTGGCAAGCGCATAGTCAAGTTTGTACCTGCATCAGGTGCAGCCAGCCGGATGTTCAAAAACTTGTTTGAATTCCTCGGTGGAGAAAACACGACACCCACCACTGCCTTCGAACAAAAGTTCTTTGCGGACATCCGTCGCTTCGCCTTCTACAAAGACCTTGATGCCGCCTGCCAGAAGATATATAATAAAGGTATAGAGGAATTGATGGCCGACGAAGAATACAAGGCTATTGTGTCAGCTCTGCTCAACCAATCCGGCCTCAACTATGGCCAACTGCCGAAAGGGTTGCTCAAATTCCACACTTATGGAGAAGACTCGCGCACACCGCTTGAAGAACATCTGGTAGAGGGTGCACTCTATGCCAACGGTGGCGGAAGAGAGGTGAATGTACACTTTACCGTATCGCCCGAACACCGGCCACTATTCGAACAATTGGTAGCCGAAAAAGCCGGAACGTATGCAGCCCAATATGGGATAGACTACAACATCAGTTTCTCTGAACAGAAAAGTTCGACTGACACCATAGCTGCCGACATGGACAACCAGCCGTTCCGCAATGCTGACGGGTCGCTTTTGTTCCGTCCCGGAGGGCATGGCGCACTCATCGAGAACCTCAACGACCTGGATGCTGACATTGTCTTCATCAAGAACATTGACAACGTGGTACCCGACCGTCTGAAAGATGAAACCGTCACTTACAAAAACCTCCTGGCCGGTGTACTCGTATCACTCCAACAACAAGCCTTCGGATATCTGCAACTGCTCGACAGCGGAAAATATACACACGCACAGATGGAAGAGATTATCCGCTTCGTGCAACAGCAGCTCTGCTGCCGGAAAGCCGACATCAAAGAGCTGGAAGACAGTGAACTGGCTATCTATCTGCGCAAAAAGCTCAACCGGCCGATGCGTGTATGCGGCATGGTAAAAAATGTGGGCGAACCGGGTGGAGGACCTTTCCTCGCATACAATCCCGACGGAACCGTTTCGCTGCAAATTCTCGAAAGTTCGCAGATAGACATGGGCGACCCGAAGAAAAAAGCCATGTTCGAACAAGGCACACACTTCAATCCCGTTGACCTCGTATGTGCCGTGAAAAACTACAAAGGCGAAAAGTTCGACCTCACCAGGCACGTTGACAAGGCTACTGGATTCATCAGCTACAAATCGAAGAACGGACGCGAACTGAAAGCACTCGAACTGCCCGGATTGTGGAACGGTGCCATGAGTGACTGGAACACCATTTTTGTGGAAGTCCCCCTCGGCACATTCAATCCCGTAAAGACGGTCAACGACCTCTTGCGCGAACAACATCAATAACAGACTAATGAACAACTATACGTTTCGGAAATGAGAAAGACATTGACAGTGATTCTACTGGTGATAGCAGCCGCCACACAAGGATATGGCCAAGAGGTCTATAACCGGCTCTACGAATCGGCCAACCAAGTGCTGAACGACCCGGAAGCCCCCAAAAGCAAGACTGATGTAAACCACTTTTATGTGACGGTACTGAACTATCTGAAAGGCACAGCTTCAACCCGGATGGAAACAGTGACCACCACCTTCCTCGACACCCAAGCATACTACTTGTCTGAGTTTGTAGGCAGCTTCTTCCGCAACCTCAGCCGTGCACACCAAGTATCAGCCGAATGTCAGCACGGAGTATTGATGGCTTATGTGAATGCCTCCATCAACAACCCGCTGTTCGGTGATGCCGACACCGAAAAAGTGCAAGCCTTTGTCGGAGAAGCCGGTTGTCTGACCCCCTTCAGCCTCGATACAGACTGGGAGAAAGCCTACACCAAAGCATCGCAAGAGGTGGAAGAACTGATGAAGAAACCATAAACACGACACACATATCCATCCGCAAGCTATACGGGTATCAGCTTTGCAATGCACCGGCTCACTATAATCAAGGGGACTGACAGGCGCATTGGGAAAGCTGATACTTGCAAAATTCTGCATAGCAATGCAGGATTTTGTGTCCCTCCTTTCATGAAGAGCACTTGATAGTTTCACACCCAACTGGACAAAAAAACTTAGGAAATGCTACATTTTTGAGATAAAAACAAAACTTCTGATTTCATTTTGCTTGAATTTACTTATAAATTGCTATCTTTGCGGCTTGAAACATAATATATGACTATTTATATAAGTAAAGAACAAGCAGATGAACACGACCGCAAAACTGTTGGTGCACTGTCCCGATAGACCGGGAATATTGGCTGAAATCACCAATTTCATTACGATAAACGGAGGAAACATTGTCTATATAGACCAATTTGTTGACCGTGTGGAGAATGTCTTCTTCACACGCATCGAATGGGAATTGGAGGGTTTCATGATTCCGCGCGACAAGATATTGGACTATTTCAACACACTGTATGTGCAGAAATACCATATGGACTTGCGGCTCTATTTCTCAGACGAAAAACCGCGCATGGCCATCTTTGTGTCGAAAATGAGCCATTGCCTCTTTGATATGCTGGCACGTTATACGGCCGGGGAATGGGACGTGGAAATACCCGTCATTATCAGCAATCACCCCGACCTTCAGCATGTGGCCGAACGCTTTGACATACCCTATCGCGTATTCCCTATCACGAAAGAGAACAAACTCGAACAGGAACAGGCTGAAATGGAGTTGCTGCGCGAACTGAAGGTGGACTTCATCGTGCTGGCACGCTATATGCAGGTCATCTCCGAACAAATGATTGCCGAATATCCTAACCGCATCATCAACATACACCACTCGTTCTTGCCGGCTTTCGTAGGTGCAAAGCCTTATCATGCCGCATTCGAACGGGGAGTGAAGATTATCGGTGCCACAAGCCATTATGTGACTTCCGACCTTGATGCGGGTCCCATCATCGAACAGGATGTGGTGCGCATCACACACAAGGACACCCCACAAGACCTTGTAAACAAGGGTAAGGATTTGGAGAAGATTGTACTGTCGAGAGCTGTACAGAAACACATTGAACGGAAGGTGCTGACGTATAAGAACAAGACGGTACTCTTCAACTGATGCGAGAGACCGCTTAATGAGAAGGGAGACTGAACCAAATGAATGTAGCAATCGTTAGATACAATGCAGGAAACATCTGCTCGGTAGTCAATGCAGTGAGAAGATTGGGCATCGAACCTTTGGTGACCGACTTGCCTGAAGAACTGATGAAGGCCGACCGCGTAATCTTTCCGGGACAGGGTGAAGCAAGCCATACGATGGCTTATCTCAAACAATATGGGTTGGACAATGTCATCCGGGCTTTGCAACAGCCCGTATTGGGCATCTGCATCGGCATGCAACTGATGTGCCGCCATTCGGAAGAGGGCAATACAGACTGTCTGGGCATCTTCGATGCCGAAGTGAAACGCTTTGTCCCAACCTGCCCCACTGACAAGGTGCCGCAAATGGGATGGAACACCATCACACATACACGCAGCGGACTGTTCAAGAACTTTGCCACCGAGGAGTTCGTCTATTTTGTGCACAGCTATTATGTGCCACTGAATGCCGATACGGCTGCACAGACCGACTACATACAGCCTTACAGCGCAGCTTTGCAACGGGACAACTTCTATGCCACACAGTTTCATCCTGAAAAGAGTGGCACGGTGGGCGAACGCATATTGAGAAACTTTATGGAGCTGTGAGTATAATTTTGATGAGGTAAAGAAACGAAAAACGAAAGGATACGTACAATGATAGAACTGATACCTGCTATAGACATTATCGACGGCAAATGTGTGCGGTTGACAAAAGGAGACTACAGCACATCGAAAGTATATAATGAGGACCCGCTTGAAGTGGCTAAGGAGCTGGAGGCTTACGGCCTGCACCGCCTGCATGTGGTTGACCTTGACGGTGCACGTTCGAAACACATTGTCAACTATCGCATCCTTGAACGTATAGCTACCCGCACTACGTTGAAGATAGACTTCGGCGGAGGCATCAAGAGCGACGAAGATCTGGTGATAGCCTTTGAAAATGGTGCACAGATGGTCACCGTAGGCAGTATAGCTGTCACTCATCCCGAACTCTTCTTGCGCTGGCTGCATACATATGGTGCCGACAAGATGATATTGGGTGCCGATGCGAAAGACGGCTTCATCTCTGTAAACGGATGGCAGGAAGAAAGCAACCGCGAACTTCTGCCTTACCTTGCCGGATATGCCAAAGAAGGGGTGAAAAAAGTGCTCTGCACCGACATTCATCGCGATGGAATGCTGCAAGGGCCTGCTACCGGACTTTACCGCAAAGTGCTTGATGCCGTGCCCGACCTCTATCTGATAGCCAGTGGAGGTGTCAGTTCGTTAGACGACATTCGTGAGCTTGACCGTGCCGGAGTGCCGGCTGTAGTATTCGGGAAAGCTCTCTACGAAGGACGTTTCACACTGAAAGAGCTGAACGGGCTGATTGGTGACTGATGGCTGGTTATCAGCCATATGAGTGATTTTCAGAACAAAGGGAAAAAGAACGGACAATGTTAGCGAAAAGAATCATACCTTGCCTTGACATCAAGGACGGACAGACTGTGAAGGGTACCAATTTTGTCAACCTCCGACAAGCTGGCGACCCGGTGGAATTGGGCAGTGCATATAGCCGGCAAGGAGCCGATGAGCTGGTCTATCTTGACATTACAGCCAGCCACGAAGGCAGAAAGACTTTCACCGAACTGATAGGACGCATAGCGGCCACCATCAATATACCCTTCACGGTAGGCGGAGGCATCAACGAACTGGCAGATGTGGACAGGTTGCTTGGTGCAGGTGCTGATAAGGTATCCATCAACTCGGCGGCCATCAGACGCCCCGGACTGGTGGACGAGATAGCCGGTAAGTTTGGCAGTCAGGTATGTGTAGTGGCTATTGATGCACGCGAAACTGACGGACAATGGGAATGTTATCTCAATGGCGGACGTGTACCGACCGGACGCAATCTGTTTGATTGGGCACGCGAAGTGTGTGACAGAGGAGCCGGTGAGATACTCTTCACAAGCATGAACCACGATGGGGTGAAGTGCGGATTTGCCAACGAAGCTCTGGCCCGACTGGCCGACGAACTGTCCATCCCCGTCATAGCATCCGGCGGAGCTGGCCTGATGGAACATTTCCGCGATACCTTCATCGAAGGAAAAGCTGATGCCGCATTGGCCGCCAGTGTGTTCCACTTCGGCGAAATAACCATCCCCGAACTGAAATCGTATCTGCATACACAAGGCATCTGTGTGAGGAGATAAGCGATATAGAATAGAAACACGCATTAGTATAGAAATAATTAAAGAAGAAATAACGATATGGAATTGGATTTTCAGAAAATGGGCGGACTCGTTCCGGCTATCATTCAGGATAACTGCACAAGCAAGGTGCTGATGTTGGGCTTCATGAATCAGGAAGCACTTGACACAACTGTACAGACAGGCAAAGTCACCTTCTACAGCCGCACCAAAGGAAGGTTGTGGACTAAGGGCGAAGAGAGCGGAAACTTCCTCAACGTAGTCTCTATCAAAGAAGATTGCGACTGCGACACACTCCTCATCAAGGTGAATCCCACAGGTCCTGTATGCCACACAGGCACAGACACCTGTTGGGGAGAGAAAAACGAAGAACCCATCATGTTCCTCTCCTATCTGCAAGACTTCATCCAGCGAAGATACAATGAAATGCCTGAGGGGTCATACACAACCTCACTCTTCCAAGCCGGCATCAACCGTATGGCACAAAAGGTGGGAGAAGAGGCCGTTGAAACCGTCATCGAAGCTACCAACGGTACGGATGACCGGCTGATATACGAGGCTTCTGATCTCATCTATCACCTCATCGTATTGCTCACAAGCAAAGGTATGCGCATCGAAGACCTTGCCAACGAACTGAAGAAAAGACACAAGTGACCCCGCCGGGAAAATACATTAAGACACAAGCTAAGCCTATGTTGATTGACTACCGACACGTTACCATCAGGCAACAGGAACACAATATACTCGAAGACATCGACTTTCACCTCGACGAAGGCGAATTTGTCTATCTGATAGGCAAAGTAGGCTCTGGAAAGACAAGCCTGCTGAAAACCTTCTATGCCGAGCTGGAGATTGCAGCCGGTGAAGCCGAAGTGCTGGGCTATGATATGCGGTGCATCAAAAGGAAACACATCCCAGCATTGAGGCGCAAATTGGGCATCGTATTCCAAGACTTCCAACTGCTGACCGACCGTACAGCGGCCGAAAACCTTGACTTTGTCCTGCAGGCTACCGGATGGAAAAACAAACGCGCAAGAGAAGCACGCATCGAAGAGGTGCTCAACCTGGTAGGTATGGGGACAAAAGGCTACAAATACCCGCACCAATTGTCGGGAGGCGAACAACAACGCATCGTCATTGCAAGGGCTTTGCTGAACAACCCTTCCATCATCTTGGCTGACGAACCAACCGGCAACCTTGACAACGAAACGGGAAGAAACATCGTAGAATTGTTACGGGACATCAGCACACGAGGCACGGCTGTGGTAATGACTACACACAACCTGCAACTGCTTGAAGAATATCCCGGCATAGTCTATCGGTGCGAGGAACACCGTTTGATGGAGGGAAGACACATAGAATCTGATAATAACAAAAATAGCAACAACGAAGAAGAATCATGAAAGTATTGAAGTTTGGAGGCACATCCGTAGGTTCGGCACAACGGATGAAGGATGTAGCCCGATTGATTACAGACGGTGAAAAGAAGATTGTCGTACTCTCGGCCATGTCGGGTACTACCAACTCGCTGGTAGAGATAAGCGACTATCTCTACAAGAAGAATCCCGATGGTGCAAACGACGTCATCAACAGACTGGAACAAAAATACAGACAACACCTTGCCGAACTCTATGCCACCGACGAATACAGGCTGAAGACACAGGAAGTGCTTGCAGGCATTTTCGGTACCATCCGTGCATATACCAAAGACCTCTTCACGCTGTTCGAAGAGAAAGTGGTACTGGCACAAGGCGAACTCATGTCCACCAACATGGTGGTCAACTACCTGCAAGAACAAGGTGTGAACGCCGTACTCATACCCGCATTGGAATATATGCGCACCGACAAGAATGCCGAACCGGATCCTGTATATATCCGCGAAAAGCTGGCTGTGCAACTGGCCAAATACCCCGATGCGGACATCTACATCACACAAGGATTCATCTGCCGCAATGCCTATGGCGAGATAGACAATCTGCAACGCGGCGGAAGCGACTATACGGCCTCACTCATCGGTGCTGCCGTAGATGCTACAGAGATACAGATATGGACTGACATCGACGGTATGCACGACAACGACCCACGTATCGTTGACCATACATCCCCCGTCCGTCAGCTCAACTTTGACGAAGCTGCCGAGCTGGCCTACTTCGGAGCCAAGATATTGCACCCCACGTGTGTACAGCCTGCAAAGTATGCCAACATCCCCGTACGCTTGCTCAATACCATGGACCCAAGCGCACCGGGCACTATCATATCCAACGACACCGAACACGGCAAAATCAAAGCCGTAGCAGCCAAAGAAAACATCACGGCCATCAAGATAAAGTCGAGCCGTATGCTTTTGGCCCATGGATTCTTGCGCAAGGTGTTCGAAATATTCGAAAGCTATCAGACCTCCATTGATATGGTATGCACCTCCGAGGTGGGCGTCAGTATGTCTATCGACAACACCAAACACCTGAGCGAAATCATTGCCGACCTCAAGAAATACGGCACCGTCACTGTTGATGAGGGCATGTGCATCATCTGCGTAGTAGGCGACCTCACTTGGGAAAACATCGGATTCGAAACTTTGGCTATGAACGCATTGAAAGACATCCCCGTGCGCATGGTCTCATATGGCGGAAGCAACTACAACATCAGTTTCCTCATCCGCGAATCCGACAAGAAACGCGCCCTGCAAGCATTGAGTGACACACTTTTCAACAAGAAAAAAGCCTGAAGAGAGAGATATATAGCATAATCCACATCTATGAAAGGAACATTTCCAATAGGGCAGTTCAAGGAAACGCGAACGCCCTTTTACTACTACGATACAGACATCCTGCGCAAGACGTTGGAGGCTATCCGGAAGGAAGCCGGCAGATACGAGAACTTCTGCGTGCACTATGCCGTAAAGGCCAACGCCAACCACAAACTGCTTACTATCATACGCGAAGCCGGACTGGGAGCAGACTGTGTCAGCGGAGGTGAAATAGAAGCCGCTTTAAAAGCCGGATTCCCCAATGACAAGATAGTCTATGCCGGAGTGGGAAAAAGCGATTGGGAAATCGGATTGGGACTCGACAACGACATCTTCTGCTTCAACGTAGAGTCGGAACCCGAACTTGAAATCATCAACGCACTGGCAGAAGAAAAAGGCCGGACAGCCCGTATAGCATTGCGCATCAATCCTGATGTAGGAGCACATACACACGCCAACATCACCACCGGATTGGCCGAAAACAAGTTCGGCATAGCCATACACGACCTCGAACGAATCATCGGACTCACACAAACGATGAGTCATGTGGAACTCGTAGGACTGCATTTCCACATCGGCAGCCAAATACTTGACATGGGCGACTTCGTGGCACTCTGCAACCGCATCAACGAATTGCAAGAACAGCTCTACAAACAGCACATCGTCGTGGAGCACATCAACGTAGGCGGAGGTCTCGGAGTAGATTACCAACACCCTAACCGTCAGCCCATACCCGACTTTGCAGCCTATTTCGCCACTTACCACAAACATCTCAGGCTTCGTCCCGGACAGACTCTCCATTTCGAGCTCGGACGTGCCGTAGTATGTCAGTGCGGTTCGCTCATCACACGTGTGCTCTATGTCAAACAAGGCACACAGAAACAGTTTGCCATCGTCGATGCCGGCATGACGGACCTTATCCGCCCTGCACTCTATCAGGCATACCACAAGATAGAGAACATCACATCGGAAGAACCCGTAGAAGCATACGATGTAGTAGGTCCCATCTGTGAATCGTCCGACGTATTCGGCAAAGCCATTGACCTCAACCGTTGCCGTCGGGGAGACTTCATAGCACTCCGTTCAGCCGGAGCCTATGGAGAAATCATGGCATCCGGCTACAACTGCCGCAAACTGCCCGAAGGCTACCTTTCGGAAGAGATGAAGAAGGGATAAAGAAACCACAGATAGCAAAAGAACAAAGCGGACAGAATGGAAATCAACGTATAAGCTGAAAAAACGCATAAAAAAACAATTGCCGCCTATACCTTATTTGATATAGGCGGCAATTTCATTTGCCTGCACATCTTTAGCCAGGATGACACCTTGCGCATCGAGCAGGTAATTACGGAATCCTCTCTTTAGCCTGAACTTCTTGTAGAGGGGCGATGATTCGCCGGAAACATCTACAAAACAAGCAACGGTGCCGATGCTATCGCTCTGCACTGTCTCTTCAAAGACCGAACGGTAACGGTCGAAAGAGATGGAAACCATACGCACTTTCACATTCTCAGGCAGAGTCTCCAAAGCACGGTGCAATTGGACATTGCGTGTACGCGAAGGGGCATCGTAACTGGCCCAAAAATTGAGCAGCACATAACCTCCCTGCAATTGTCGGAGACTCGAAGGCTGTCCGTCCGTAGCGGCTGGAAAGGCAAACTGCGGGACTCTGTCACCTATGCTGTAGCCATTGCCGATATTGTCCTTATCCACAAAAGAGACCAAGGCGCATACGGACGCAACCAAAAGCCATTTTACATATCTCATGCAATCAACTGTGTTGGTTTTCGGCTGCAAAGGTACAACATTTTGAAGAAGTAAAGACAAAAAAGCGACCTTTTTTATGTTATAAAACATATTTTTCAGGTTTTAAGGACGCAGATACTCGTCTTTTACTATATATCTTACCACACAGGAGCATGGGTATAAACATCTGCGATACGCTTCGTTTCACAATGTGCGTTGCAAACGCGCTACTCGTAATCTCCACATTTGAAATGCGGAGGGACAGGCATTGCCTGTTTTATCGACTGCCAACGCCGTTGGCAGTCGTCTGCCATTACCGTGGCAGACTTCTGCCATAGGCTTGGCAGAAGTCTGCCAGCCTATTGGCAGTTGGCAAGTGCCCCTATCTCTTCCCTTCCCTCCGCATTTCAAATGCGGAGGCCCCGAGCAGCGCGTTTGCAACGCGCATCATGCCCTTCTCCCCCTTTTATCTCTCCTTCCCCCCCTCTTAAGAACAAATTCCCCTCTGTTAATTCAATTTAACAATTCGGGGGGGGGTAAAATTAATCCTTATTAGTATATTTGTCGCGACAATACTGACAAGATAACCTAAC
>CAZTPB010000033.1:1791-15001 GCA_964614555.1 uncultured Bacteroides sp. | reverse complement strand
CCAGATATAGTCCCAGGGGTCATGTGCATCTGCAATATGACTGACGGGCAAAAAACAAAATCCAAGACTCATTATGACCCACCTGATCAGGCAATTTACCGATGCTGTCCGTGCTTCTGTTTGGGGCAAGGTGTGGCTGCCTTTGGCGGCCAATCTGCTGACAGTGATGGTAGTCTATATGCTTTGTCGCGCCATCTTTCTGGCAGAGAATCACGAAGCGTTCTCTTCGCTCAACTGGCACGGCATAAAGGACATCGTGCGGGGAGGTCTCCGTTTCGACTGGGCGGCCCTCTGCTACACAAACGCTCTCTACCTCATACTCCTGCTGATGCCACTCCCCTACAAGGAAACGGTGAGCTATCAGCGCGGGGTGAAGGTGCTTTTTGTCGTCATCAACGGATTGGCCGTAGTGGCCAATCTGATGGATGCCGTTTACTTCCAATATGTAGGAAGGCGCACCACCTCGTCGGTATTTACCGAATTTGGTGGAGACAACGTGGCCGGAATTATCGGCATCGAGTTGCTGAGCCACTGGTATCTGACGTTGGCAGGTGCAATCCTCATCTGGGCCATGTGGCGACTCTACCGCACCACCGCACCACTGACAGACACAGACGAGCGCAAACGTTACTACATACGGGGAGCCGTGCAGACAATAGTGGCCATACTGGTCGTTATCTTCGGCATCCGAGGAGGGATTGACCCCGAGCTGCGCCCTATCAACAACCGCGATGCCAAGAATTATGTGGCCCGTCCTTCCGAATCGG
This sequence comes from uncultured Bacteroides sp., assembly GCA_964614555.1. Taxonomy (GTDB): domain Bacteria; phylum Bacteroidota; class Bacteroidia; order Bacteroidales; family Bacteroidaceae; genus Phocaeicola_A. The sequence goes on along the minus strand of CAZTPB010000033.1, from coordinate 14,234 downwards.
CATTGGTGCTGAACACCCCCTTCAGCATTTGCCGCACCATCGGGAAACGCCCGTATGTCACCCCCGGATATTACCCTACGGAAGAGGCCATGAGCAGCATATATACCCCCCTGCACCAACCCAAGCAGATGCGCAGGAGGAAAAAGGGACCAACCAATGTAGTCATCCTCATCATGGAAAGTTTCGGCAGCGAATACTCCGCCCTGCTGAACAAACATTGCCCTGAAGGAGGCGGACATACCCCTTTTCTCGACTCGCTGATGCGAGAGGGGCTGACCTTTGAACACTCTTTGGCCAACGGACGCAAGAGTGTGGATGCACAAGCTGCCGTATTGGCCTCCATCCCAATGTTCGTGGAGCCATTCTTCACCTCGCACGCCGCCATGAACGACGTAGAAGGTGTAGCCTCCCTATTGAAACGTTGGGGATATACGGGCGCATACTTCCACGGGGCAGACAACGGTTCGCTGGGCATTGATGCTTTTGCACACACCTGCGGCTTTGACGAATTTCATGGACGCACGGAGTATGCCAACGAAGCTGACTACGACGGACATTGGGGCATCTGGGACGAAGAACTTCTGCAATATGCCGCCCGCCGGATGACCGCCTTGCCCGAACCTTTCATCGGAGGCGTGTTTACTCTCACATCGCACCATCCATTCCGCATCCCCGACCGCTATACCGACCGTTTCCCCGAAGGGAAACTGCCCATACACAAAGCATTGGCCTATGCCGATATGTCGCTGAAGCGATTCTTCGAGTATGCCCGCCGCCAACCGTGGTATGAACGGACACTCTTTGTCATCACGGGCGACCACACAAACCTGAGCATCTGCGACCATTACCGCACGGACAAAGGACGCTTCGAGGTGCCCATCCTCTTCTATCACCCCACGGACAAACGGCTGAAGGGGGTACGCCCAGGCATAGCGCAACACATTGACATCATGCCTACCATATTGGGCTATTTGGGATATGACAAACCTTACGTGGCCTTCGGGCAGGATCTGCTGCACACAGCACCGGAAAAGACCTTTGCCGTCAACTGGCAGAACGACATCTACCAATACTTCAAGGACGGACTGATGCTGCAATTCGACGGGACAAACGCCGTGGGATTATACGACTACGAGCGTGACCCGATGCTGGAAACCAACCAACTGAACCAGCGCTTCCCGCTCAAACGGCAGGATATGGAACAAGAACTGAAAGCCATCATCCAGCAATATATGCTACGGATGAACGAAAACCGCCTGACTGCAGGAAGGCCGGAAAAAGACTAAACCAAAAGAATGACAAAAATAGGATTTGACGGAAAACGGGCGGTACAGAATTTCACCGGATTGGGAAACTACAGCCGCTATCTCCTGGAAGCCATGCAGAACTGTTTCCCAGAGAATGAATATATCCTCTATGCTCCGCGGGAGCGGGAGAATCCACGCCTTGCCCCTCTCCTCGGACGAGGGAATATGCGCCTGCGTCTGCCTGAAGGAACAGTGTGGAAAAAATTGCGTCCGCTTTGGCGTGTGTGGGGTGTGACAAATGACCTGGCGACCGACGGCATCCGCATCTACCACGGATTAAGCAACGAGTTGCCCCTGAACATCCGCAAGGCAGCCAAGGTGAAAAGCGTGGTAACCATCCACGACCTCATCTTCCGCCGGCTGCCAGAGTGCTACCCGACTATCGACCGCTGGATATACGACTACAAATTCAGAAGAGCATGCCGTTTGGCCGACCGGATTATCGCTGTGAGTGAATGCACCAAACGCGACATAGTAAAGGACTATCATATCCCACCGGAGAAAATAGAAGTCATCTGCCAAGGATGTGACCCGGCCTTTGCCGAAGAGGTGCCGGTGAAAAAGAAGGAAGAGGTGCGCCAACATTATGCCTTGCCCGAACACTACATTCTCTCGGTAGGCACTATCGAAAGAAGGAAGAATGCCCTGCTGGCCGTAAAGGCATTGGCACATCTGGCCGAAGAGATGCATTTGGTGCTGGTAGGCAAAGAGACCGCTTATGCACAGGAAGTGCGCAAAGAGGCCGACCGCCTCGGCCTCAGCCGGCGGATACACCTGCGACAAGGCATCCCTTTTGCTGACCTCCCAGCCATCTACCAATGCGCCGAAGTGTTCATCTACCCATCTTTCTACGAGGGATTCGGCATACCTATACTGGAAGCACTGAATTCGCGTGTGCCGGTAGTGGCCGCTACAGGCTCCTGCCTTGAAGAGGCCGGAGGAGCACACTCCATTTACGTGAATCCGGACGATGTGGAGGGAGCAGCCGAAGCCATCAGCCAAGCCATGCATCCCGAAACTCGCCATCGCATGGTGGAGGAGGGAATAAAATGGGCCGCCCGGTTCAATGCCACACAGATGGCACAACAGACAATGGAATGTTACGAAAGACTGATGGGTAAATAAAAAAGCGTGGCGGATTCTTTGCCGTTCGACCGCTTTGTTGTATTTTTGCAGAAAGAACATCAACGAATGGAACTATGCCTATATCAGTAGTCATCAACACATACAACGCAGAACGTCATCTGGCAGAGGTACTGGAGACGGTAAAAGACTTCGACGAAGTGCTCATCTGCGACATGGAAAGCACTGACTCCACCCGGGAAATAGCCCTCCGTTATGGATGCCGGATTGTGACTTTCGAGAAGAAGAGCTACAACATAGTGGAACCAGCACGCGAATTTGCCATCCATCAGGCCGCACACGAATGGGTGTTGGTGGTGGATGCCGACGAACTGATACCGGCACCACTGAAAGACTATCTATATAAAAGGATAGAGGAACCGGACTGCCCTGACGCACTGCTTGTGGCGCGGAAGAACCACATGATGGGATGTTTCATGCGTTCGTCGTACCCCGACTACCAGCTGCGCTTCTTCCGAAAGGAAAAAACCCATTGGCCACCCATCATCCACGCCCGGCCGCAAGTGGACGGGACTATAGGCTCTATCCCCAAACAGCTGGAAGAATGTGCCATGGTGCACAAGAGCGAAACAATGAGCAATGCCTTCCGACACGTAAACGAATACACCGACAACGAAGTGAAACGGCGTAAGGGAACACACGTGACATGGGCAAAACTGATATTCCAACCCTTTTTCCGCTTCTTCAAGGGATACGTCATGAAAGGAGGATTCCGATATGGGAAAGTAGGATATGTACAAGCCTGCAAGCACGCCTACTACAAATTTGTAGTGCTGTGCAAGTTGTTGGAACAGGAGCGTATGCAACAACAGGAAAACAAAGGATAACCCCATGAACCGATACAAGAACTCCAAACCACTCTATTACCTGCAAGCCTATGCCAGACTGATTTGTCCGAAGGCATGGACACAACGGTTGCTTCCGAAATTGCTCGCTGAAGGAAAAGCATTGGCAGCACAAGACAAGGAGATGCAACGCAGAATAGACTACTATTGCCAACTGGACAAAATAACTCCCTTACCCCAAGAAGCCCCGACATTGGAACAGCATACCTACAAAAACAAAAAGGGAGCGAGCGTTTACTTTTTCGACACCCACGAGGTTGTACGTTACTTCAGACAATCGCTCCATTGGCTCTTCCAACGAGGCGATGTAACTACAGTGTTCGACTACCCGACGGTGGTCAAAAGCCGCCCTATCGCCACAGATACAGTAGATAACAGAAATTCCATTATTCTGAAACTGAACAAGATAAGGCACTTTTTCTTTGTGGACGACCCCATCACCACAGAGCAAAAGAAGCCTATCGCGCTCTTTCGGGGAGCTGTACATGGCAAACCCAAGCGCCAACGTTTCTTGGAACAATACATCGACCACCCGATGTGCGACATCAGAGATACAGCGCACAACTCGGACAACCCTGCTGCCTGGCGGGCTGAGAGCATGTCCATCCGCGAACACCTCGACTACAAATACATCGTGGCACTGGAAGGAAACGACGTGGCAAGCTGCTTGAAGTGGGTAATGTCGAGCAACTCCGTAGCGGTGATGCCGAAACCCACGTATGAGACTTGGTTCATGGAGGGGACACTGATTCCCGATTATCACTATATAGTGATAAAATCCGATTATTCGGATTTTATCGAAAGAATCACTTTCTATGAGAATCACCCCGAGAAGCTGAAGGAGATAGTCCGACATGCCAACGAATATGTACAGCAGTTCCGCGACCGGAAGCGGGAAAAACTCATCTCGCTGATGGTGATGGACAAATACTTCCGTATGACAGGACAACATGATTAAGATATAAATAAAATATGGCAAACTACGAAATACGCCCTTTGCAACTCCGGTTGCTCGACATCCTGATGGCTATCGACAAGATGTGCCGCGAACAGGGACTGCGCTATTATCTGGCAGATGGCTCGCTGATAGGAGCTGTCCGCGAAAAGGGTTTCATCCCTTGGGACGACGACATGGACATCTGTATGCCGCGCGAGGACTATGAAAAACTCATTCTCCACAGCAAGGAGTGGCTGCCGGCTCCCTATGAGTTTGTCTGCTATGAAAACGACCCGAAATACCCGCTCCATTTCGGTAAGGTGCAAGATGCCGGCACCACACTCATCGAGCGTCCGCACCTCTACTATCTGGGTGGAGTCTATGTGGACATCTTCCCCATTGACGGAGCACCGGAAGGCCGACTGGCGCAACGGCTCTACGACATGAAATACAAGTATCTGAAAAAGGCTCTCTATTTCCTTTTTCGCGACCCCTACCGGCATGGACACGGCCCGTCGTGCTGGCTCCCCCTATTGGTACGCAAATGCTACACTCTGCCGGAACTGCAAGCCAAAATCAAGCGGCACATGATGAAGTATGACCTGAAGACAAGCCGTCTGGCTGCCGTGAACCACAACGACGGACTGGGCAGCATGGTGGATAAGGTAGAGGTTTTAGGCGAACCTACGCCCATCGAATTTGAGGGAAAGACTGTAATGGGGATGAAGGACAACCATGCCTACCTGACCCAACTGTTCGGTGACTATATGACACCTCCACCTGCCGGCAAACGCCACCAGCATAACTTTCATTTCATGGATTTGAACTTGCCCTACAGGGAATATCAGGAAAAATAAGGGTTGCTCAAGTTTCTATCGCTTCACGATAGAGGTCAGCGGATGCCTGTTGCCTTTCACTTTCTTTAAAAAAGCCTTGGCCGAACCGAAGTTGAGGTAAAGGTCGAGCCGTACGGGCAAATGGTTAGCATCGTCGGTGACGTAGAAGGTGATGACTTCCACTTCCTTGCCCTTCTTGTTATATTCTACGAGAGAGAATACGAGGCAACGGTAAACAGTCTTGTCATCATCTTCGGCCTCGAAATTTTTCTTTCCGCGATAGATGAGTGTCTGTTGTTCCACCTTGCGCCCAGTGGCCATCTCAAAATGGATTTTCTGCCCGATTTTGTAGTCCGTAGGATCAAACGAACGGGCACGTGCCAGAATGCTGAGCATATCATAGATGCATTCACTTCTTGAATCCTGTGCGTGTGAGACCGTCCCATCTCTGTGCAAACGACGTTGCCGGGCATGGCTCAGTCCGTCTGAATAACTGAACCAAGCCTCATCCACAGTATATCTTTTTCCCTCTTCTGCTCCTTTGCGGAAGTATCTTGGAGTCATATCCATTGTCATGCGGCTGATGAGCGTATCCCTCATTTTGAAGAAAAAGTCGGCCCGTTTGTTACTGACGGCCGTCAGAACATTCTCATAGCCAGACATCCCGTCATCCAGCGTAATGCTGTTGGTCTTCATTTTGGCAGTTCCAGCTTTCACCCATACAAATTTCCAATTGAAGAAAAGCTCATAGGTCAGTTGCTCTCCACTTTGAAAGGCATTGTTCACTGCGGGACATTGTGCGTGCAACAGACCACTCCCCCAAAAATACAGCCCTATAATCCATGCCCATATTATCCGTTTCATCAGTTCCTCTTGTTTCGTTCGCGTTCTTCGTTCTTGCTCTTTCTTTTCTTTTCCGTATCAGCCTTTTGTTTGGTAATGTCCAACGGCTTTTGTTGTTCGATGGGCAAAGCCTCAACATCCCAATCCTGTCTCATATCCCACAGGGCACGGACATCCAGTGCCTGCGGATAGTAGAAGACCTTTTCAGCTTGCCGCTTTTCAGCATATAGCCCCGTGTCCCACTTGCCGTTTCCGTTACGGTCGTCAATGATGCGTGCATAATACTTCCCCGGATTGAGAAAAAAGAAATCAGCCCGTCCGTTCTCTATGACAGTTTCCCTCACAGGCTTGTCTTGCGCATTCAACAGTTCCACATAGGCACCGGGCGACAAATGTCCGCCCCGGATGTCGAATGCCAATGTTCCATAGTCGTCGAGCGAACGCATTTTCAGGCTCTGCTTTACCTTGTCACTGTGCAGTCCGTAAAGACCAACGAAAGCCGCCGAATCTACCGTCAGTTCATATTCCTGTTCAGGCCGCCATTCGGCCAACAGGCGAAACCTGCGCAACTCTCCCTCCACAGGTTCGAAGATGTAGGGCATCTCCTCCCACAAGGTATCCACTTTAAGCCGCAGGTGTATGGCCTGTGTATCGCAGACGGCCAATGGCTCTTCAAAGTCAATATAGACTGTCCCATGCACATCTTTGATTCCTTTCACTTTGGTGCTGAGGAATTTGACAGGTGGCAGTGTGTCGGTCAACACCTCGCCTTCTTTCAGCCTTTTCCGTTTCTTTTTCAACTGTTTTTGGAATTCTTCCATCTCTTTTTCCTTCTCTTTCTCAATCATGGCACGTGTCTTCTTTGAGGCCATGTAGAAGGTATCGGTTTGCGATACGAGTTGTCCCAACGTATCAGTGCAGAGATAGGTCACTGCCATCTCCAACGTATCGCGATTGTAGAGAGTGGAGTCTTTAATCCAATAGTGTATGGTGTCGTTGTGTACACTGTTTTCAATGATGAATGCATCCCGTTCGTCAAAGTTCAATCCCTTGATGTCGGGAATGGAATCGGCCTTTGCCGAGAAATAAAAGGAAAATTTGTTGGGTGTGAGGCGTTCGTTCTTGATGAGATAACGTGTGTCCATCTCTTCTTTGAAAGCCAGTAGCAAAAGATTATCAGGCAGATAGCGTGTATAAGGCACCTCTACGATGGTATCTATCGTGAGTGTATCTATCCAGAAGGTGTCTTGCCGGATTGCCGGTTCGCTATAAGGCACCACTACCGAGTCCATAAAGGCTATCATCTCATTTTTCTGGTTGAAGGTATAGTTCTGGTCGCTGTCCATCAACCCGTAGATACGGTAAGTGCCCGGAGCAATGCCCTTGATGGAAAACCGTCCCCGACTGTCAGTCCGCGACACACGGTCAAAAGGACGTGTAGTGAAAGCCGTGTCAGACAGGTCGGCATAGACACCCACCTGCATTCCCTTGACAGGCTCCAAGTTGGATGCATCGAGGATGGTGCCACCCAATTCCATCGAATCGATAACCTCACCGGTAGAAAAGGTGAATGCAAACTGCCCCATTGGGTTCCCTTCGTTGTTATCTACAATGGCATCGCCAAAATCTATCGAATAGGTCGTGTTTGGCTTCAGAGTGTCAAACAATTCCACAATGACGCGCTTGCCACTTGCCTTTATTTCAGGCACTTCTATCTGTGGGGGCGAAATGACCACCTTTTCCGATGCCTTTTCCAGTTTTATGAATTCGTCAAACTCCAGCACTATACGCTTTTCCTGACTGTTCAACGCCCCGATAGCAGGATTGCTATGCACCATCACAGGAGGTACCTCGTCATAAGGCCCCCCGTCGGGAGACCCCATCCGGGCACATGAGAGGAGAATGACGGGAAATGAAACAATGAAACAATGAAACAATGAAAGATTTTTCATCACCAATTCTTTCACCATCAATTTCAAATGAGAAGGGCTTTTCATTGCTAATCCTTATTAATTGTTAATTCAGAATGATTCATTCATCTCCAGCATCTCATCAATATACTCGCGGGTATTGCTCAAACGCGGCACCTTGTGCTGTCCGCCCAACTTGCCTTTGGCCTTCAACCATTGGTGGAAGAGTCCGGCGTGCGCCTCCTTCACTTCAAGACGCTGCAAGGTGATGTCCTTATAGCGCTTGGCCTCATAGTCGCTGTTCACCTGCTGCAGGGTGTCGTCAAGCACCTGTGCAAAACGTTCCATCGAGTCGGGCTTCGTGGTGAATTCCACCAACCACTGGTGCCGGCACTTGGCATCTGTGCCCATGAATACGGGAGCTGCGGTGTATTCGCTCACCTGTGCCCCAGTGGCCCGACAGGCCGCTTCTAATCCTCTTTCGGCATTCTCCACCACCAACTCTTCGCCGAAAGCATTGATGAAATGCTTCGTTCGTCCGGAGATAACAAACTTGTAGGGGTCTTTGCTCACGAACCTCACCGTATCGCCTATCATATACCGCCAGAGTCCGCAACGGTTGCTGATGACCATGGCATAGTTGCGTCCCAATTCCACACCCGTCAGAGGGACAATGGCCGGCTGCTCTTTGCCCACCTCTTCCAAAGGGATGAATTCATAGAGTGTACCATAGTCAAGCATCAGCATCATGGCAGGGTCAGCGGGGTCATTCTGTATGCCGAAGAACCCTTCGCTGGCATTGTATGTCTCGCGATACTGCATTTTTTCTCCGCGTATCAGTTCGCGGTAAGTCTCCCGATAAGGTGCGAAGCTCACACCACCGTGGAAGAACACCTCGATGTTGGGCCACACCTGGTCGAGCGACTCCCTACCGGTGATTTCCAGCACACGCTTGATGACAGCCATCATCCACGAAGGTACGCCTGAGATGTTGGAAATGTTCGTATGGATGGTGCTGCGTGCGATGCGTTCCATCTTTTCTTCAAAGTCGGCCAACAGGGCTATCTCCTTCGAAGGCACGCGGATGAGGTTGGCCAATGTGCCTATATTCTCTATCAGGATGGCCGACAAGTCGCCCACCAAACTATGCTTGAGGTTGTAGTTGGGAGCATGGCTGCCACCAAGGATGAGTCCCTTACCATCAAAAAAACGGCTGTCGGGCCGTGTGCTCAGATACCATGCTACACAGTCGCGCGGTCCGGCATAATGCATCCCGTGCAGTCCTTCCTTGGTGACGGGAATAAACTTGCTCTTGTCGTTGGTTGTGCCCGATGACTTGGCATACCATTTCACTTGTCCCGGCCAAAGGATGTCCCTTTCTCCCTGCCTCATACGTTCCACATAAGGCTTGATATCATCATAGGTCTGTATAGGCACCTGTTGTACAAAGTCTTCATAGCTATGTATATTCCTATAGTTATGCTCTGCTCCCCACAGAGTGTCTGCTGCTTCGTTGATAAGTCGCTTCAGTTGTTCCATCTGCAGCTGTCCGGCTTCTGTCTCATGTTTTCCGAGTGCGCGCAATCGCGGGGTGAACAGCTTGCTTATCAGTCTGGTTCTATTCATTTTTACGGTTATAATCTTCGAATCGAAAAAAAAATTGGTACAAAAGTAGTGTAAACTTCTGAAAATACCTATCTTTACACGCTGAATTTAATATTCATTAGACTTATTGGTATGCGCATTGGAATATTGACATCGGGTGGCGATTGTCCCGGCATCAACGCTACAATACGTGGTGTGTGCAAAACCGCTATTAATTATGGTATGGAAGTCATCGGCATACATAGCGGCTTCAAGGGATTGCTCGACCTTGATTATGAGGAGTTGACGGAGCGCTCGCTCACGGGACTGCTCACCATGGGAGGCACCATTCTGGGCACTTCGCGCGAGAAGCCCTACAGTAAGAAACACACCGACCCGCTTGTCGATAAACCGGCCCTACTGAAATCCAACGTTGCCCATCTGGGATTGGATGCACTGGTCTGCATCGGAGGCAACGGCACCCAAAAGACTGCCAACCATATAGCCCGGGCAGGTATCCCTGTCATCGGCATTCCCAAGACCATCGACAACGATGTGGCCGGCACAGACATTTGCTTCGGCTTTCAAACGGCAGTAAGCATTGCCACCGAAGCTATCGACCGCCTGCACTCCACGGCCAGCGCCCACAAACGGGTGATGGTGATTGAGGTGATGGGACACAAAGCCGGATGGATAGCTCTCTATAGCGGCATGGCCGGTGGAGGAGATGTCATCCTGATTCCCGAAATCCCTTATTCCATGGAGCGTGTATGCAAAGCCATTATAGCGCGTATGCATCAGGGAAAGAACTATGCCATCGTGGTGGTAGCCGAAGGCGTGCACGTCAATTGTACGGGGCGTGCCGGTGAATATGTCGCTTCGTGCATCGAACAAACAACAGGCATTGAGACACGCGAAACGGTGCTCGGATATACCCAACGTGGAGGTTCTCCTTGCCCGTTTGACCGTATTCTATCTACCCGTATGGGGAGTCACGCTGTCGAACTGATAGCTACAGGTATGTTCGGGCGGATGGTAGCCGTCGAAGGAGACAGCATCACCTCCGTACCCTTGTCCGAAGTAGCCGGCGTCACCCGGCTGGTTCCTCAGGAGCACGAACTGATAGTACAAGGCCGCCACATGGGAGTCTGCTTCGGGTGAAGCATACCACCTTCATTCTGTTAATATTTTATAATTTACAAGTACTTTGTATTGCATAGTACCAATACATTGCCTATATTTGCATCGTCGATGGGGCTTGAAGGGGTGATCCGTTTGACTTGCAAGGTTCCTTCAATGGCCATAAGTCCCTGAAAACGAGAATAAAAAAACGTTTCATGTTAAAAAAAAAGAGTATGAATGTTGACAATGCCAAATCGCAGATGAGGAAAGGAATGTTGGAGTATTGTGTAATGTTGCTTCTCAGAAAGGAACCTTCGTATGCTTCCGACATCATCTTCCGCCTGAAAGAGGCCGAGTTGATTGTGGTCGAAGGCACACTCTATCCGCTACTGACCCGATTGAAGAACGACGGCCTGCTCAGCTATGAATGGCGCGAATCGACCCAAGGGCCACCGCGCAAGTACTATGCCCTCACCACCGAAGGTGAACTTTTTCTCGCCGGACTCGACTGTGCCTGGAATGAGTTAGCCACCACCGTAAACCACCTGAAGGCGGAAAGCCCCGTCAGGATTGAAGTTAAAAATTAAAGAATTAAAAATTAAAAGTTGGCGGACAGACAGTGACAAGCCCTTGTCAACTCGTCAACCTGTCAACTTGTCAACTGAAAAAAACAATGAAAAAGAACATAACAATCAATCTCTTTGGCACACTGTATGCCATTGACGAGGATGCATACGAGTTGCTCAACCGCTACCTGAGCGACATGAAGAACTATTTCTCCCGCAAGGAGGGAGGCGAAGAGATAGCCGACGACATCGAACACCGCGTGGGCGAACTGATGCAGGAACTGAAGGCAGACGGACGCGAACCCGTCACCATCGAACTGGTGAAAGAAATCATCGGACGCATAGGCAGTCCGGAGGAAATGGACGGTGGCGAACCGACTGACGACTCTACCGGCTGCGAGACCCGCTCGTGGGGACATCGGGGCAAGGAATGGTTCACCGAGAAAGTGGCCAAAAAGCGCCTCTACCGCCACCCCGACGACAAGCTGCTCTGCGGTGTGCTATCCGGCATCAGCTGCTACTTCGGCATAGACCCCGTATGGCTCCGCCTGGCCGTAGTAGCATTGGCTATCATCCCTATACCCTTTCTTTCCATCTCTTTCTGGACCGTGCTGATTGCCTACCTCATTCTGGCGTTGGTCATCCCCATGGCCAAAACACCTGAAGAACGTCTGCAGATGCAGGGGAAACCTGTGACGATGGAGACTCTGAACGAAGAGATCGTCAGCAATGCCGACACCTCGGAACGCACAGCCCCCAAACGCAACAAACCGACCACAATTCTTGACGGAGTGATACAAGTCGCCGTGTTGATCATCAAAGGATTCATCATCTTCATGTTGGCATCCATTGCCTTGAGCGGTTTCGCATTGTTGTTGCTGGTGCTGCTTGGCTTCAGTGCCTTGAGTTTTGTTTTCAATTCCGGTGTGGCCCAACATGCTATCGGCATGGGAGACGATGACTGGTTTTTTCTCCAGCATCTTACAGAAAATGGTCTCTCATGGGTATCCGGCATAGCCCTCTTCATAGCTGTTGTCATATTGGTCTATCTGATTATTTACGCCATCATGCGTCTGTTGGGCAAAGGTAGGACATTGGGACGTATGCTATGGATTTACCTGATTGTCTTCTTTATATCATTGATTGTGGGCGTTTCGTCACTGGTCAGTTTCAGTATGGATATGGAAATAGCTGAAGAAAAGTGGAAGCAAGAGTATCGCGAACACCGCGAAGATCGGGCAAATCAAGAACGCCTCAACTGGCTTTCCGCCCGCGGATGGCAAGTGGTGGCCCATGAGCATACCGAGAAGTACAAGAACGGTGGCGAACACTACAGCGGCGACCGCCGGA
>CAZTPB010000033.1:0-1691 GCA_964614555.1 uncultured Bacteroides sp. | reverse complement strand
TATGGCTGGAGCCGCATACGGGTGGAGAACATCCACATCACCGACAGCATCATCCGCTACGGTGTCACCAACCGCTCTGCTTCAGGATGCTGGAACGGCACGTGGTTCTCTGCCACCGACTTCAAATTGGACAAGGTGAAAAAACAACACTAAGGTTTTAATTATTAAAGTTCAAACATGCGCGCTACCGCCAAAGACAGTCGTGACGACTCTCTTTGGCGGATTTATTTTAATGTGAGTTCGATTAAGGCACTCACGTTATTTTAAAAGACACCTTTCCACATTTCTGAAGGTAGCTTCTCGTTTGCCGCAAAAGAAACTCCATTTTGATGGTTTTTGCCCGAAAAACATGGATATTTGAAAGAAAAACCGTACCTTTGTCCAATTATATATAAAGAGAGATAATTATAGAAAATATTATGAGCTTGAATTTCATCTCGGCAGCTGAGGCTGCCAGCCTTGTGAAACATGGCGATAACATCGGACTCAGCGGTTTTACTCCTGCAGGTACACCGAAAGCTGTGACTTTAGAAATTGCAAAAATTGCGGATGCAGAACATGCCAAGGGAAATCCTTTCCAAATCGGTATCTTTACCGGTGCATCCACCGGTGATTCGTGCGACGGCATCCTCTCGCGCACGAAGGCCATCCGCTACCGTGCCCCTTATACGACCAATCCCGACTTCCGCAAAGCTGTCAACAACGGTGAAATTGCCTACAACGACATTCACCTCTCACAGATGGCTCAGGAAGTGCGTTACGGATTCATGGGCAAAGTGAATTTGGCCATTCTTGAAGCCTGCGAGGTGACTCCCGACGGCAAAGTGTATCTGACTGCCGCCGGTGGCATATCGCCCACCATTGCCCGACTGGCCGATAAGGTGGTGATAGAACTCAATGCGGCACACAGCCGCAACAGCATCGGACTGCACGATGTCTATGAACCGCTCGACCCTCCCTATCGCCGCGAAATCCCCATCTTCAAGCCCAGCGACCGCATCGGCATCCCATACGTACAGGTAGATCCTGCCAAGATTGTGGGCATAGTGGAAGTGAACAAACCGGACGAAGCACGCGCCTTTACGGCTCCAGACCCTGTGACTGACCAAATCGGGCAGAATGTGGCCGACTTCTTGGCGGCAGATATGCGCCGAGGGATAATCCCCTCTACATTCCTGCCCTTGCAGAGCGGTGTGGGCAACATTGCCAATGCAGTACTCGGTGCCTTGGGAAGAGACACGACAATACCTGCCTTTGAGATGTACACCGAGGTGTTGCAGGATTCAGTGGTCAACCTCATCCGTGCCGGACGTGTGAAGTTCGGAAGCACCTGTTCGCTCACTGTCACAAACGATTGCCTCAACGGCATTTACGAAGACATGGACTTCTTCCGCGACAAACTGGTACTTCGTCCGAGCGAAATCAGCAACAGCCCCGAAATTGTGCGCCGATTGGGCATCATCTCCATCAACACAGCCATCGAGGCGGACATTTACGGCAACATCAACTCTACCCACATCGGTGGTACAAAGATGATGAACGGCATCGGAGGTTCGGGCGACTTCACCCGCAATGCCTACATCTCCATCTTCACTTGCCCGTCGGTGGCCAAGGAGGGAAAAATCAGTGCCATTGTCCCCATGGTGTCGCACCACGACCATACGGAACACGACGTGAACATCGTCGTAACC
>CAZTPB010000032.1:0-15064 GCA_964614555.1 uncultured Bacteroides sp. | reverse complement strand
CTAAATAGTGATGCCTCCCTGTATCTCCTCCCATTGGTTCACACCCGGTGTCATACCTCCGGTGGAGACGTCCTCGGGCGGGACGATTTCTATCACCTTGTCGATGATGATCCACTGCTGCTCGCGCACCTGCTCGGTCTCGAACATGTCCGTCACGCGGATGGTCTCGGTCTGTGTGGTGCCGTAGATGGTGTTGAACTCGAAGGTAATCTCGATGTACCCCTCCACATCGGGCAACTTGCCGAAGGTGTTGAACGAGGCGTAGGCCACTGCCATCTTCTCGTCGCCGGTGCGCGACTTGTTGATGCCGTTTTGCAGGTTGAAGTAGATGCTGCTCTCCATCTCGGGCACCAGCGAGCGGTCGTGCATACGCACAGAACCAGACATACCTGTGATGAGTGCCACAGCCGAGCGGACATATTCCACACCCTTGACATTGACCTGCATGTAGTAGGTCTTGGTGACACTCCCGGCCAGCGGGTGGCTGCCGGTGGAGGTATGTAGGGTGTCTCCCCCCTCTACAGCCGATGCCAGGCGGACATTCTTTTCCGAACAGACAAACATGTGATCCGGCTCGTAGCGTATGTCGCCGTAGCGCGTCACTCCTGTACGTACACTCTCCAACCGGCTGCTGAGCGACTCGTCGATGACATTGGTATAGACCTCCATGTCGGGGTACGATGCCTCGTGGTTGATGTGTGTGGACTCTGTGTCGAAGTTGTAGGCCAACAGGTTGTACTCTCCGGGAGCGGCCGGGATGTATCCGTGCAGGTAGTATCCCTTTTCGTCCGTTCCGCTGTCGTGCAGGTAACGTTGGCTCACCACCTTTCCGGTCACCGGGTCGCTCAGGGTGACACGTACCGTTTGCGGCGACTTGTATTTCGGTTTCTCCTTTGTCTCGTCGTAGAAGCCGTAGGTCACATTGCGCAGGTGCTCGTCCAGGTAGATGCGCACGTAGTGCTCGTTTGTGATGTCCGTCAGCTCGCGGTGTTCGCAGGAGGTAAAGAGAAGTACAAAGAACAATGTACATTGTACAATCTGCCATACGGGATGTTTCCGGCTGTTTCCGCTATTCACTCTTCCATTATTCACTCTTCTCATAGCCCGCCTCCTTTCTGTATTACACCTTTGCGGGTGAGTCTGATGGGAAGTACGAGCGACACCTCTGCCCGTGTGGGGCCGAAGTAGTGCCAACGGCCATGGTTGTCGGGGTCGCGGTAGAGCGTCTCATAGTCAGCCGAAGGGGTGTATCCCCTGTAAGGGATGCCGGCATAGCCCACGGCGAGGGTGAACTCCAGGTTGAGCCGGCGACCGATGGGCATGGCATAGCCTGCCGTGAGACCTGTGCTCCAAAATTCGCCTTGGTAGCAGATGTCGCGTTTGCGCTCAAAATCCCACTTGCCACTGAGGGCATAGAGGCCCACAAACCACCCCGTCAGGCAGTCGCGCTCCTTGCGTCGGGAGGTGGCGGCATGATACTGCGGGCGGAGCCACCAGCGCACCTCTCCACCGATGGAGAGGAAGCGGTTGCAGTATTCGTTGTCGGCCTCACCCCACGTCCACCAGGGAAACTGGTGCTGGTATTGGGCGGAGAATTGATGTCCCTTGACCGTGAAAGGCACCTCTACCGAGAAGTTGGCCCACGTGAGCAGGTCGTAGAGCAGGTTGGTCTTCAGTGCCAGGATGGTGCGGCTCTCCTCGTAGGGCAAATCTATTGGTTGGGGTGTTCCTTCTGTAGGGGCTACGGCCTTTGTGACCAAAGGAGCCTGCGGTATTTCCTTGAAGATGGGTGCCCACACCGATATCCACGTGGCATAGCGGAGCTTGGGCATGTAATGCTTGAGAATATACCGCCAGGGATGTCCGCCATTCAGCCGCTTCAGAGTCTCTTTCTTCCATGCATCGGGATGGTCGCTGTCAAGGATGGTCAGGACTTCTTCGCGGTCTGCTTCGTGATAATGGAGATACACCTCTTCGCGAAGTCCCGGCCAGTTTTCGGCTTCAGGGCGCAAATGTATAAGTGAGTCTGAAAGTTCGCGTCCTTCGGGTACTTGCGAGAGGATATACCGTTTGGCTGTGACACCGCGCTCATCGGCCAGCCACTTGTTGAAGCGGTAGGGGCCTTCGGGCGAGGCGTATGAGTAGATGACGATGCTGTCGATGCGTGGCGATTCGGCCAGATAGGTGCGGATGATTTCCAGATTGTGCGCATTCGACATATAGTCTTCGTAAAGCTCTGTCTTGTTGACGGGATAATAGATTCGGAAGTGGCGGATTTCTGTTGTGTCGGCACAGAAGGTGTCGGAGGCTTTCTTTGGCTTTTGTGCCGGAGCACTTAGGGCCAGAAATCCCGTCATCATTGCTGCAATGACCAATCCTGCCTTCATATCCTTGTTATGTTTTGTAATAATGATTCTATCTAGCTCCTAATTCTTCCATTTCTATATTTCCAGACAAAGAATAGTTTGCTCAAACTTTTGTTTAGTGATAAATTTGCGGTTGCAAAGAAAATAAAAAATCCTATAACGATAAAATATGTCCGTTTTACCCCCCCATTTTAGTAAACATTAACAAAGAAAGACACTTATTTGGTTAAATAGAGGGAAGTAGGTCTTTAGATTTTTCTTTATGGCAAAAAAAAGAATGAACTGTTTTGCACCAGTTCATTCTCTTCCGTTAACGCTAACGGTTTGATGGGGCGTTCTGTTATTTTACTTCACTGCCCGGCTTCACCTCCTTGAGGAGCGAAGTCACGGCCAACGAACCGTCGAAGTTTTCGGCACTGAGTATCATGCCTTCGCTGACAAGGCCGTTCTTGAACTGGCGTGGAGCCAGGTTGGCGATGAAGAGCACCTGCTTGCCCACAAGTTCTTCGGGCTGGTAGTGCTCGGCGATGCCGCTCACGATGGTACGGTCCTGCAGGCCGTCGGCAATCTTGAATTTCAGCAGCTTCTTCATCTTGGGCACCCGTTCACATTCCAACACTGTGCCTACGCGGATGTCGAGCTTCTCGAAATCTTCGAAGGCGATGGTCGGCTTGATGGGGTTGGCCTTGTATTCTGCCTCTTCGTTGGCCTTTTTGGTGTCGAGCAGTTTCTGCACCTGAGCCTCTATCACGCTGTCTTCCATCTTTTCGAAGAGCAGTGATGGAGTGCCCAGTTGGTGTCCGACGGGCAGGATGTCTGTGCGGCCCAGCGAATCCCATTCGAAGGAGGACATGTTGAGCATGCCGCGCAGCTTCTCGCTGCTGAAGGGGAGGAACGGCTCGAAGGCAATGGCCAAGTTGGCTGTCAGTTGCAGGGAGATGTAGATGATGGTTTTCACCCGCTCGGGGTCTGTCTTGATGACCTTCCACGGTTCGCAGTCGGCGATGTACTTGTTGCCGATGCGGGCCAGATTCATGGCCTCCTTCTGTGCATCGCGGAACTTGAAGTTGTCGAGCAGGTGCTCCACTTTCTCCTTCACGTCCTTGAACTCGGCCAGTGTCTCGCGGTCATAGTCGGTGAGTTCACCCGGAGCAGGCACCTGTCCGTCGTAGTATTTCTGTGTGAGTTGCAGAGCCCGGTTGACAAAGTTGCCATAGACGGCCACCAGCTCGTTGTTGTTGCGTGCCTGGAAATCCTTCCATGTGAAGTCGTTGTCCTTTGTTTCGGGGGCATTGGCCGTGAGCACATAGCGGAGCACATCCTGTTTGCCGGGGAAGTCGATGAGGTACTCGTGGAGCCATACAGCCCAGTTGCGGCTGGTGGAAATCTTGTCGCCCTCCAGATTGAGGAACTCGTTGCCGGGCACATTGTCGGGCAGGATGTAGCTTCCCTCGGCCTTCAGCATGGCGGGGAAGACGATGCAGTGGAAGACAATGTTGTCTTTTCCTATAAAATGTACCAGCCGTGTTTCGGGGTCTTTCCACCAGGTCTCCCAACTGCCCTTCTCGGGATGGGCATCGCAAAGCTCCTTGGTGTTGCTGATGTAGCCGATGGGCGCATCGAACCAGACGTAGAGCACCTTTCCCTCGGCACCTTCCACGGGCACGGGGATTCCCCACTCGAGGTCGCGCGTCACGGCACGGGGCTTCAGTCCGGCATCCAGCCAGCTCTTGCACTGGCCATAGACGTTGCTGCGCCACTCCTTGTGTCCTTGCAGAATCCACTCTTCCAGCCAAGGTTGGTGGGCATCCAACGGCAGGTACCAATGCTTGGTAGCCTTCTTCACCAAAGGATTGCCTGTGAGGGCATTCACCGGATTGATGAGTTCGTCGGGCGAGAGCGTGCTGCCACACTTCTCGCACTGGTCGCCGTAAGCTCCTTCGGCATGGCAACGCGGGCACTGCCCCTTGATGTTGCGGTCGCTGAGGAACTGCTTCGCCCCTTCGTCGTAGTACTGCTCGCTCTCCATTTCGATGAACTTGCCGTTCTCATAAAGGGTCTTGAAAAAGTCGCTGGCCAGCTGGTGGTGAGTCTTTGAGGTTGTGCGCGAATAGACATCGAATGAAATGCCGAAGTCGGCAAAAGCATTCTTGATGATGCCATGGTAGCGGTCCACCACATCCTGCGGGGTGCATCCCTCTTTCTTGGCGCGGATGGTGACGGGCACACCATGTTCGTCAGAACCTCCGATGAAGAGCACATCCTCGCCCTTCAAACGCAGATAGCGCACATAGATGTCAGCCGGAACATATACGCCTGCCAGATGTCCGATGTGTACCGGGCCGTTAGCATAAGGCAGAGCTGATGTGACTGTTGTCCGTTTGAACTTTTTTTCCATAGTCTTTTAACTGTTTTTCGTTATTTTGGCGACAAAGATAGTGCAAGCCGCGCGGACTACAAAATAAAATCCGTTTTATTTTTATTCCCGAGGCACCGCCTCCTACCACATGATAGGATCCTGTCCGTGTGCGGTAAGATAGTCGTTGGTGCGGCTGAAGTGCTTGTTGCCGAAAAAGCCGTGGTAGGCAGAGAGGGGGGAAGGGTGTGCAGAAGAGAGCACGAGGTGCCTGTTCCGGTCGATGAAGGCCCCCTTCTTTTGTGCGTATGCCCCCCAAAGGATAAAGACCAGATTTTCGCGTTGCCCGGCCAACCGGCGGATGGCAGCATCGGTAAACTCTTCCCATCCGCGATGCTGATGGGAACCAGCCTGGTGGGCGCGGACGGTAAGTGTGGCGTTGAGCAGCAGTACTCCCTGTTCAGCCCAGCGGGTGAGGTTGCCTGTTGATGGGGGAGGTGTGCCCAAATCGCTTTGGATTTCCTTAAAGATATTGACTAATGAAGGCGGAAAGGGGATGCCGTCGTTTACCGAGAAACAGAGTCCGTGAGCCTGACCGGGGCCGTGGTAGGGGTCTTGCCCGATGATGACCACCTTGACCTTGTCGAATGGGCAAAGGTCGAATGCGTTGAATACCAGTCGGCCTGGCGGATAGACTGTCGCCTGTGCATATTCAGCACGGACAAAGTCTGTCAGCCGGACAAAGTAGTCTTTCTCGAACTCTTCGGCGAGCTGTATTTTCCAACTCTCATCTATTTTCACATTCATGGTATCGTGTCTCGTTCGTGATCAGATAAGTGGCATTCCTAATGCGGCGCATTCCTTGCGCATTTCGTCGGGCCAGATGCTTGCTTGTATCTCTCCGATATGTGCTTTGCGCAGATAGACCATGCAGAGGCGGCTCTGCCCGATACCTCCTCCTACGCTCAACGGAAGCGAACCTTCCAACAGCCGTTTGTGGAAATAGAGCTGTTTCCGCTCTTCCTTGCCTGAAAGAGCCAGTTGGCGGAGCATGGCCTCCTTGTTTACACGGATGCCCATGGAAGACAATTCTACAGCGCGGTCGATGACGCTGTCCCATACGAGCAGGTCGCCGTTCAGTCCGGGCAGGCCGTTCTCACCGATGGTGGAATAGTCGTCGTAGTCGGGTGCACGCAAGTCGTGCTCCTTGCCGTCGGCCAATTGGCAGCCTATACCTATTATAAATACGGCGCCATATTGGCGGGTGATCCTGTCTTCACGTTCTTTCGCTGTCAGGTCGGGATATTGTTGGCGCAACTCTTCGGCATGAATGAAATGCACTCGTTTGGGCAGGAAGGGCTTGATTTGCGGATAAGTTTCGCACACCATGAACTCGGTGCGCAACATGGCTGCATAGATGCGGCTGACAATGTCCTTCAGGAATGCTACCGTGCGGTCTTCTTCGGTGATGACCCGCTCCCAATCCCACTGATCTACGTAGAGCGAGTGCAAGTTGCCCAGCTTTTCGTCGGCCCGGATGGCGTTCATGTCGGTGTAGATGCCGTATCCCGGTTCAATATTGTATTCGGCCAGTGTCAGCCTTTTCCACTTTGCCAATGAATGAACCACCTCAGCCTTGACATCGCCCAAATCCTTGATGGGGAAAGTCACTGCACGCTCCACACCGCTCAGGTCGTCGTTGATACCCATTCCTTTGAGCACAAAAAGTGGGGCAGTCACACGGCGCAGACGCAGTTCGGTGGAGAGGTTTTGCTGGAAGAATTCCTTGATTTGTTTGATGCCCTGCTCCGTCTGTTTCATATCCAACAGCGGCCGGTAGTCTGTAGGTTTTATCAGATAGCTCATTTCTTGTCGTTATAGTGAGATGTTTTTTTAATTTGGCTGCAAAGATAATCAATATCTGCAAGAATGAAACCCTGTTTGAGGGAAAAAAGAGAAAATGAAAGCAAAATAATGCCGTATGCTATCTTTTTGAGAGGATTATTGGGGGTAAGGGAAAACTTGTGATACTTTTCTGCTTTGCGTGAAAAGGAGTGTCTGATAAGGCTTTTGAGGAAACAAAAAGAAAGCATTCGCCTGTTTCTGCTTAAAAAATGTTATAAAAAGACAGATTTCTGATTCTTTTTCTTGCAGATAAGCAATAAACTTGTATCTTTGCAACGTGTTTTTCATAGTATTAGATTTAAGGTTAACAGAAAGATTGGAGTACGGCGGTACTCCTTTTTTTATGGATGAAAATTTCTTCGTTTACGGGAGAAGTGCTATATTTGCACAATCTATCAAAAGACAAGCATGAATCAATGTATGAAAACTGACCGTCGGATTTTCCTATTCCTATTAGTATTATTGTTCGGGTTGCCTTTGTCTGCGCAAAAGAAAAAGACGGGTAAAGAGCCGCTTTTCGGGGAAGAATCGGCTACCTACACCGTGACCTCTGATGAATTGGCCGGTGCCTGTTTTTACCTTGTGTCGGGACATGGAGGGCCTGACCCCGGAGCGATAGGCATCTATCAGGGGCGACAACTCCATGAGGACGAATATGCATATGACATCATCCTTCGTCTGGCACGTGAATTGATGCAACGTGGTGCCAAGGTACACATCATCATACAGGACAAGAAGGACGGTATCCGCACGGGGCGTATCCTGGCCAATAGCAAGCGTGAGACTTGTATGGGGGCTGCTATCCCACTCAATCAGGTAGAGCGATTGAAGCAGCGGTGCGTGAAAATCAACCAGTTGTTCAAAAAGGACAAGAGCAAATACAAGCGGGCGGTCTTTATCCATGTGGATAGCCGGAGTGCGGGCAAGCAGACGGACGTCTATTTCTACCATGCTCCGGGAAGCAAGGGAGGCAAACGGCTGGCCGACTGCGTGCGGAAGACTTTTGCCGCAAAGTATGCCAAACACCAACCGGGACGTGGCTTCAGCGGGACGGTGAGCGAGCGCAACCTCTATGTGTTGCGCAACACTTCGCCTGTGGGCATCTTCCTTGAATTGGGTAACATCCGCAACAAGCAGGACCAGAAGCGCCTGGTGCTCCCTGACAATCGTCAGGCACTGGCCCGCTGGATTGCCGACGGCATTGCAGCGGATTATAAGGGGAAGTGACCCCTTTTTTCATGCAGCCTGCTGCATAGCCAGTCGCAGCGGGCTGGGATTGCGGTTGCAGCCCGCTGCGATCACTTATGCAGCCCGCTGCAGCGTAGCCCGCTACGCATCTTCGTAGATAAGAAGGAAAATCCTCAAAAATCCGAAGCAAATCATCGCAAGCTAATTTATAGAACCTCCCATTAACGAATTATGCTGTCCCTCAACACCAATAGGCTCTCGGGACCCATGTTGAAGAGGAGATCGGCGATGCTGAGGTCGGGCAGGAAGCCGTGACGGGCCTTGAAGACCTGATAATAGGGATGTGCCACGAAGGACGGGTCGAGCCGGAAGTCCTGCTTCGGATGGATGCTGTTGCGCAGGTCGAGTGTACCTTCCGGCACTTCATGCAGATATTCACCGGTTGGTATTACCCTTGGGGTGAAGCCGATGAGTGAGCAGACAAGGTGGCGAAGACCTTCGTTGAAGTCGAAGAGATACTTTATCTGATGTTCATAAAAGGGGCGGAATTCATCGGCATAATATTCAAAGAAGGGAGTTTGCCGGTAGGCCGACTCCAAGGCATTCCAGTGCAGGTGCCGCCAATTGCCGTGGTCGGAGATACGCACGTCGCGCATCAGGCACTTTTCGCCGCCGTTGCTTTCTGTGGGAATGGTCAGTGCAAGCGGGCCTCCGGCAGAGGCGATGACGCACCGGTTGCGGTAGGTCTGCTTGCTGTAGTGCTCGCATCGCTCCATGTACACCGTGTCGGCGGCATAGAGTTTGGAGTAGTAAGAGACGGGGCCTAAATAGGCGGAAGAGAGATAGCAGTTCGTCATAGGCCGGAAAGAATCCGCTCCCACCGGTAGCCTTCATTCCAAGGACTGTCCTTCTCTTTGGAAAACCAAATGAGGGATGCCCGTCCGATGAGGTGGTCTTCGGGGACGAGACCGAAGAGGCGGGAGTCTGTGATGTTGATGGAATTGCTGGATGCCACCCAGCAGTAGTTCTTTTTAAAGCGGTAGGCATTGACCGCCTTGCCGTCTATCACCAGCGTGTTCCCGCGCAGGGAGGCTTGCCGCCCCTCGTGGCAGTTGATGGTGTTGCACAGCAGTTTGGCATTCCATGGATATACCCTGATGAGCTTGCCTCGGGCAGGAATCACAAAAGGGTTCACCCCGTCGGTGGTGTCGGTTTGCAGAGCCTTGAAGGCAATTTGTCCGTGCAGTTCCTGCTTGATCAGATAGAGCTCGTAGTGGCTGAAGCTGCGCACGTAGTTGCCCTCGTCGTACCCCAACAATTGGTTGTCTTCAACGCCGGCTTCTACCATTGCCCCGAGCAGCAGGTCTTCTTGGCTGCCGGGGTAAGAATAGAGGAACTTGTCGTCGGGGCTTATCACCTTGTCGCCGGTCATCACCCACTCATTGTTGAGCATCAGTGTGTCTCCCGGTGCGCCGATGCAACGGCTGATGAATACTTCGCGCCGGTCGATGGGGGTAGAATGTTGTTTGGGTGCCGGGTTGTTGAATAGCACAATGTCGCCCTGTCGGGCTTCCTTTGTCCCCCATCGGTGGTAGCCGATGATTGAGGTGAAAGGCAGGCGCAGGCCATAGCTCCACTTGTTCACGATGACGCGGTCGCCCCGGTAGAGAGTGTTCTCCATGCCGGATGAGGGTATCGTGCACGAGGTGAAGGCGAAGGTTCTGACAAGCAGCACCAGCACCACGGCGATGAGGAATGTCAATAATGTGCGCTTCATATTTATACAGTTACGAGTGATGAGCTACGAGCTACGGGTTTTCCATCCGGATGGCACTCGTCACTTGTAGCTCGTAGCTGTTCACTATTTTATATTATCCACCCAATTGAAGAGGCGTTTCCACCGGATGCCACCATCGAAGAGGCTGCGGTCCTTATCGAGCGAGAGCCAGATGAAGATGGGCTTGCCCACGATGTGGTCTTCGGGCACGAATCCCCAATAGCGCGAGTCGGCCGAGTTGTGCCGGTTGTCTCCCTGCATCCAGTAGTAGTCCATCTTGAAAGTGTAGCTGTCGGACTCGACCCCGTTGATGAGGATGCGTCCGTCGGGGGTCACCTCCAGTTTGTTGCCCTCATAAATGGCTATAGGGCGTTCGTAGATGGGCAAATTCTCCAAAGTCAGTTTGATGCTTTCCCCTTTCTTCGGTATCCACACAGGGCCGTAGTTGTCGCACGTCCAGTGCTTGTACATGTTCAGGGGGTAGAGGCTCTCGCTGCCCTCTTGTGGATAGGGTTTGATGCCAACGACGATGTCTTTGCGTGCCAACAGTCCGTCATGAGCCTGCTTCGTGAGTGGCAGGGCATAGATAGTACCCTCCTGATTGCGGTTTTGCAAGTCTTCGTTGCTGATGCCCAACTCGCGGCTCAACTCTGTGGGGATGGGGCGGCGTGTGTTCACCAGGTAATTGTATTGCACATTGTCCGGCTCTTTGTTAGCCACACCGTCAAGGTAAATGATGCGGTCTTTTATCTGCAACGTCTGGCCGGGCAGACCCACGCAGCGTTTCACATAATTCTCGCGGCGGTCAACAGGGCGTGAAGTCACTTCGCCGAATTCGCGGGGATGCTGCTTGAGGTAGGCAGAGCCGTCCTTATAATATTGTTCATACACCTTTCGTTGTTGCAGGGTGGTGAGCGAATCCATCACCGGCTTGCGCGGATTCAGCTCTGCACCGTAGCCGTATGCAAGGCCGTAGTAGTCGGCATTTTGTGCATTCAGTGCCACGGTGTCGCCTGCCGGGTAGTTGAACACTACGATGTCGTTGAGTTTCACCTCGCCAAGCCCCTTCACGCGGCGGTATTCCCAGTGCGGCCACTCCAGATAGCTCTTGGTATTGAGGATTGGCAGTGTGTGTTGTGTGAGCGGCATGGTGAGCGGTGTCTGTGGGATGCGGGGACCATAGCTGAGCTTGCTCACAGCCAGGTAGTCGCCCACAAGCAACGATTTCTCCAGCGATGAGGAGGGAATCACATAGTTCTGGAAGAAGTAGAGGTTGACGAAATAGACGGCCACCAGGGCAAAGACGATGGCATCGACCCATCCCATGACATAGACGACCGTCTTGTTCTTCGACTGCTTCCACCATGTCCAAGGAATCTTCTTGCTGATGTAGGCATCATATATAAAAGGTATGACCAGCAATCCCCACCAGCTGCCTACCCAGTAGAGAAAAATCAGGTAGAGGAGGGTGACGATGCCGAACTTGAGCCATTGTCTGCGTGAGTCGGTGGCTTTTTCCGATACGTTGTTTCCGTTTGCTTTATTGTTCATTTGTCTTTTTGTCTTTCTTTTGAGTTACTGCCAAGGTAGTGGCAGTTCGTTGCCAAGCCTTTGGCAGAGTCCTGCCAAGGTAATGGCAGATGTCTGCCAAGCGTATGGCAGAGACGAATTCCCTACGGTTGTGTTGTCTTTCTTACAGGGGCGAATGCTTTTAGAAACAGAAAAGGTCGTCCATCCCCAGGAAGCCTTCGTGTGTGGCGGTGTATTCGGCGGCCAGTACGGCTCCGAGTGCAAAGCCCTTGCGGCTGTGTGCATCATGGGTGATGGTGATGCTGTCGGCCTCAGAGTTGTAGGTGATGGTGTGTATGCCGGGCACTTCGTCGCGACGGATGGCAGACACGGGCAGCTCGTTGGCGGCACACTCGGTGGTGCCTGTCACGGTGCCGTCGGGTGCTTGCAACGTGCCCGTCACCCATTTGCTCTTGCGCTCCAGCTTCTCCAGAATGCCTTCGGCCAGTGTGATGGCCGTGCCGCTGGGAGCGTCCAGCTTGTGGATGTGGTGGGTCTCTTCCATGGATACTTCATATTCGGGGAAACTGTTCATGATGCCTGCCAGATGCTTGCTGACCGCCGAGAAGATGGCCACACCGAGGCTGAAGTTGCTGCTCCAGAAGAGGGTTTTCCCTCCGGTGGTGCACAATGCTTTCATCTCGTCAAGATGTTCGTCGAGCCATCCTGTGCTGCCCGACACCACCTTCACGCCTGCGGCAAAAGCCTTCAGGTAGTTTTGGTAAGCCACTTTCGGAGCGGTGAATTCAATGGCCACATCGGCACTCCTGAACGCTTCCGATTCAAATTCCTCCTGATTGTCTATATCGACAATGCTTACTATCTCATGTCCGCGGCTGAGGGCGACCTGTTCGATCATTTTTCCCATCTTTCCGTAGCCGATCAATGCTATTTTCATCGTAAAATATCAATTAAATGCTGCAAATATAGGGAATTATCGCGGATATTACTACATTTGTAGGATTTTTTAAAACAAGTCTCTGCCTTATGGGCTAAAAAAGACCGAAAAATGGAGTTGCTTTTACACTATACATGGAAACATCGCCTCTTCCCCTTGAAGGAACTGGTCACTACCGACGGACAGTCGGTGGAGGTGGTTGACCCGGGGCTGCACAATGAGGATGCAGGACCGGATTTCTTCAACGCCAAACTGAAGATCGGTGGGGTGATGTGGGTGGGCAATGTGGAGTTGCACCGGCGCTCTTCGGAGTGGTATGTCCATGGGCATCATACCGACAGGGCGTATGACAATGTGGTGCTGCACGTGTCGGAAGAAGATGACTCTCCGGTGCGCCGATCCGACGGTTCGTCGGTTCCTGTGCTGGTATTGCCGGTACCCGAACAGGTGAAGCTGAATTATGCTGCACTTTTGCGCAACGAAAAATATCCTCCTTGCTATGCCGTCATCCCCCAGTTGTCCCGCCTGACGGTGCATAGTTTCCTTTCAGCCCTGCAGACGGAGCGGCTGATGCAGAAAGCGGG
The DNA here is from genome assembly GCA_964614555.1 of uncultured Bacteroides sp. Classification (GTDB taxonomy): domain Bacteria; phylum Bacteroidota; class Bacteroidia; order Bacteroidales; family Bacteroidaceae; genus Phocaeicola_A. Next base: position 2,421 of record CAZTPB010000032.1, on the reverse strand, counting down.
GCTGATAGAAGAACGGCGGAAACGGTGCGGGCTCAATTGGGACGATGCATTCTTTGTGACATTGGCACGCAACTTCGGCTTTGGGGTCAATGGCGATGCTTTTGAGCATTGGGCAGGGCGTATCCCGTTGCGTGCTGTGGACAAGCATCGTGACGACCTGTTCCAGATAGAAGCCATCTTTTTGGGGCAGGCAGGCCTGTTGGACGTGGAGTCGGGCGACGAGTACTGCTGCCGGATGCAGCGTGAATATGCTTATTTGTCCCACAAGTTCGGGCTGACACCGATGGATGCCTCGTTGTGGCGTTTTCTGCGGATGCGTCCGTCCAACTTTCCGCATGTCCGATTGGCCCAACTTGCCGCACTTTATCAGCGCAGTCAGGGACTTCTGAGCCGGTTGTTGGAGGCTTCGACCGTGGATGAAGCTTGTGCACTGCTCGAAGTGAAGCCTTCAGGCTATTGGGAAACGCACTATACTTTTGGTGAAGCCTCTCCACGGAGCAGCAAGCGGTTGGGCAAAACCGCCAGGCAGTTGTTGGTCATCAATACTTTGGCCCCCTTCCTCTATGCCTACGGACACTACAAGGATGAAGAACATCTCTGCCGACGGGCCGTGGAACTTCTGGAAAGCATCAGAGCGGAAAACAATCGCATTACACGGGCTTGGGAACAGTGTGGCCTCAAGGTGGACAGTGCCGCAGATTCGCAGGCACTCATCCAGTTGCGCCGTGCTTATTGCGATGTGCACAAATGCCTCAGCTGCCGGTTTGGCTATGAATTCCTGAAGCGGACACGGATAGGGATAAAAAAAGAAGAGACAGAAATACAGAAAAAGCAATGAAATATATCTTTGACCTGAAAATGAAAGTGCGGGATTATGAATGCGACCTGCAGGGCATAGTGAACAATGCCAATTACCAGCACTACATCGAACACACACGCCATGAATACCTCCACTCGGTGGGCATCAGTTTTGCCGATATGCACGCACGGGGCATTGATGCCGTGGTAGCGAGACTGACGATGGCTTTCAAGACTCCGCTCAGAAGCGGTGACGAATTTCTTTCGCGGCTGTATCTCAAACGCGAAGGCATCAGGTATGTATTCTATCAGGATATTTTCCGATTGCCTGATATGAAATGTGTCATTAAGGCTGTAGTAGATACCGTCTGTCTGATTGACGGACGTTTGGGAATTTGTGATGAATTGGACCAAAAACTTACCTTCCATGAATAAGCCTGACAACACAAAGGAGATTCTCCATTGTCTTGCCCTGCAACAGATTCCCGGGGTGGGGGTGCTCAGTGCGCGCACCTTGTATGATGTGTTCAATAGTGCGGAAGATGTGTTTTCCCGCCGTGAAGAGCTGGTGCACTATACACATCCGGCACAACGCAAACTCATCAAAATGCTTGATTGTCCCGATGCTTTTGAACGCGCCAAGCGTGAAATGGAGTTTGCCGCAAAGAATGGAATCGATTGCATTTGTATCGGCGACCGCCGCTATCCTTCCCGCTTGCGGGAGTGCCCGGATGCCCCATTGGTTCTTTTTTATAAAGGAACGGGCGACCTCAATGCTTTGCGGGTGGTGAGCATGGTGGGTACGCGCAACGCTACCGATTATGGAAGGGGGCTGTGCGAAGAGTTTGTGTCGGGGTTGAAGAGGCTTTGCCCGGAGGTGCTTGTCGTCAGCGGATTGGCTTATGGCATAGACATTGCAGCCCACCGGGCGGCATTGGCGCACGGGTTGTGCACGGTGGGGGTGTTGGCACACGGTCTCGACCGTATTTATCCGGCTGTGCACCGTAAGACGGCTGTGGAGATGTTGGAGCAGGGAGGGTTGCTTACCGAATACATGAGCGGCACGTCTCCCGACCGGCAGAATTTCGTCTGTCGCAACCGTATCGTGGCCGGCATGTGTGATGCTACCCTTGTGGTGGAAAGTGCGGCAAAGGGAGGAGCGCTCATCACTGCCGGTCTGGCCATGGACTACCATCGGGATTGTTTTGCATTTCCCGGGCGTGTAGGTGATGCCTGTTCTTTGGGGTGCAATGCCCTTATCCGTGACAACAAAGCCGCGCTTGTCCTTTCGGCGGAAGATTTTGTAAAGGCCATGTCTTGGGATGTGTCTCCTGCCGCCGGTCAGGTGCCGGAAGCTGTCCAACGCCAATTGTTCCTCGATCTTTCACCGGAGGAAGAACTGCTTGTCAGTACGTTGCGTTCCCATCAGGACGGGATGCAAATCAATGCTCTTGTCGTGGAGACGGATATTCCTATCAACCGAGCCAGTGCCCTTCTGTTCGGACTGGAAATGAAGGGGGTAATCAAAGCGTTGGCAGGAGGAGTCTATAAAGTGATATAAAAATAGGGTTAAACTGATTCTGATTGAATCGTTTAACCCTTATCCTGTCGGAAAGAGGCGAC
>CAZTPB010000031.1:0-15251 GCA_964614555.1 uncultured Bacteroides sp. | reverse complement strand
GGAGGCATCCATGCGCAACGCCTCGTATTGATAGCCGGCCATCTGAAAGAGGATATAACAGGAACATGGCCGCCATATCCAATACACAGTAAAGCGAGTGGGCGGTACGCATACAGGCTTTACAAATTGACCTTCAGCTTCATTGAAAAAAAAATGCCGGAAGAGTATCAATACCCTTCCGGCAAAACATTATGATATTATCATATCACCTATGAAAAACTATTTCACTTGATTTCAACAATCACACGACGGTTGTAAGAAGCGGGCTTCAAAGTAGCAACACCACCCTTGCCTTCGATGATCATCTGGTCGCGGTTTACACCCAATTTTTCCAGTTCCTTAGCAACTGCCTCAGCACGCTTCACAGAGAGTGACTGGTTGTATGAAGCACTACCAGTAGCGCTATCGGCATAACCTGTGATAGTAACCTTAGAATTGTTTTCCTTAGCTACGTTAGCAATAGCCTCAAGGTTAACGATTTCCTTCTTAGAAGCGATCTTAGAAGAACCAATGTTGAAGAATACAGACTGAGGAGCACCAGAAGCCTTGTAAACAGTTTCAGTCTTAACAACTTCTTTGGGTTTCTTAGCCAATTCGCTCTTCAACTTGGCATTTTCAGCCTGCTGGTCAGCCAAAGCTGCATTCAAAGCATCCAACTGAGAAGCATTCAAAGCCATGATAGCATCTACGTCAGGAGTATTCTTGAAACCAGTCTTTCCAAGGTTATAAGTGAAACCAACTTCTGCAGTGAAAGCCTTGTCGAAGCCTCTGAAACCACATACATTCTCACCGATACCATCCAAATCAGCCTCAGCAAACATTGCAGCCAATTCGAGGTTTACAGACCAACGGCTTCCCAAACGGAATGTATTCAAGATACCACCATTGTAAGTCATTCCATATCTGTTACCAGAGCAGTTGCGAGCCACACCGGCACCAATGTAAGGAATAAAGTTCCAAACACGCTTTTCATTGTAACCACACAACATATTGCTCAAGTTGAACATTACATCTTCGTGGATATTCCAATAATCCATATCTACTGACTCTTCGCCAAAGACTTTCTCGCCAAGTACTGACTTACCCCAAATTCCGTTGAACTTAGTACGCAATCCCAAGCCAGGAGTAAACCACTTACCTACAGCTACACTAAAACCAAACTCACGACGAGCTTCTTCAAACGGACTTTTGCCTACACCCTGCTCTTGGCTAGAATAGAATGCACTGAAAGCACCATTGGCCTGAATAAACCAATTGTTCCAGAATTTGTTTGTCTGAACGCTGTACTTTTCAGTAGGCACCTCTACAACTTCTACTGTTTCAGTCTGAGCATAAGTAGCTACAGACATGCTGGCAGCTGCCAGCGCAACCATTAACTTTTTCATACTTTTTCTATTAATAAATTACTAAATTTACTCACACTAACATTTCCAATAACAGCCCATCGCTAACAAATGTTCTTTCATTGGCTCTCTTTTTTCACTCCCTTTATCATACAGGGAAGAGTGATACACCTTAATCATATATAAATGCATCTAAAGAGACTACTTTTGGCTGCAAAAATAACTATTTTTTTTTAATAGGACTAATATTTCTGAAAAATAAAGCAAATAATTAACGATATTCATCACAAAAAAGGTTTCCCAAAAGGATATACCATATATTTGAGGCTATTTAAAGCTTTTTTCTATCTCTTCCAACGTCATAACAGTCAGGACCTTTTTCCCATCTGGAGTATAATTGGGGGAAGTGCTTGCAAAAAGCGAACTTACCAAATCGTCCATTTCCGCACCGCTCAATACCTGCCCTGGCACAATGGCTGCCGATTTAGCCAACGACAAAGCCACGACCGACCGAACTTCCTCTCTGACATCACTGCCTTTTTCAATGGCAGCAGATACCATCCGGTGCAACAATTCCATTGGAGCTACACCTTCTGCACCAACCGGTATCCCATTGACCGAAAAGCTGCCTCCCCCCAAATTGGACAAATCAAATCCCACCGCCTGCAAATCATCATACACAGCTTCAAGCATCACTTGCTCTGCAGGGGTAAATTGCACAATCTCTGGAAAAAGAACGCCTTGAGAAACCCCACGTTGCATCTCCATCTGACTCAAATAGCGGTCATACAACACACGTATATGAGCACGTTGTTGGTCTATCAGCATCAATCCCGACTTTACAGACGTGACAATGTATTGCCCTTTAAACTGGTAATGCATGGTTGACGATGAAGGCGCATTGATGAAAGATGCATATGCCGCCGCTTCTACATTACACAAAGAGTTTTCTGACTCTTGGAACAAGGGGGCTTCACCAGATTTGCCATCCAATGCTGAAGCCACATTTTTTCGAGGAGCATACGCAGCTTTCTCCAATCCACGATAAGCCTCTTCCCAATCTACTGCAGACGAGCGGGAATAGGTGTGCTCCGATGTCTGTTCGAAAGGATTGAAATTCGGATTATAAGACACTTTAGGCATATCACTGGGCCAATCCGCGTCCAAGGTATTGGAAGGTATCTCAGGCATACCTTCTGTGTCAAAATCGATAGAGGGAACGGCATTAAACTTCCCTAACGACTCCTTGACAGCCGCTGCCAATATCTGCCATATAGCCTGTTCATTTTCAAATTTGATTTCTGTTTTGGTCGGATGAATGTTCACATCAATATTGGCAGGATCTACTTTCATATAAATAAAATAAGAAACCTGTTCGCCGACAGGTACAAGTTGCTCATACGCTTCCATCACTGCCTTATGGAAATAGGGATGCCTCATATACCGTCCATTGACAAAGAAATATTGATGGAAGCCTTTCTTGCGCGAGAATTCCGGCTTAGCCACATAACCCGACAAATGAATCAAAGTAGTATCGACCTCTACAGCCAACAGCTGTTCGTTCAATTTCTTTCCAAAAACATTCATCAAACGCATCCGCAATGCTGCTGCAGGCAAACGATACAATTCCGTCCCATTATGCTGCACGCTGAATGACACATCCGGATGTACCAATACGATACGATCGATTTCCGTCAATATATTATTCAACTCTGTCTGATTTGACTTCAGGAATTTCCGACGGGCAGGTATATTGAAAAAAAGATTTTTCACAGAGAAATTAGAACCGACAGGACAAGCGACAGGCTCTTGCCTTTCAACCTTAGAACCAGCAATCATAAGGCAGGTACCCAATTCATCTTCGGCCCGCCGGGTGCGCAACTCCACTTGTGCTACAGCTGCAATGGAAGCCAAGGCCTCTCCACGAAACCCCATCGTTGTCAAAGCATACAAATCGGCAGCCTCACGTATTTTGGATGTGGCATGACGCTCAAAGGCCAAGCGGGCATCCGTTTCTGACATTCCTTTTCCATCATCGACCACTTGGATACAAGTTTTCCCCGCATCCATAATCAGAATGTCTATATTCTGCGCACCGGCATCTATCGCATTCTCCACCAATTCTTTAATGACAGAAGCCGGACGTTGTATCACTTCACCGGCTGCTATCTGATTGGCAACCGAATCAGGCAACAATCTAATAATATCACTCATATGATTCCCTATTTATCACTCTTTTAGAACGACCAGCTTCCCGTCACCAAATAGTGCAACAAAAATAAAGCTACCGCTAAAGCTATAAGTACGACAGGTGTACTCAACACACGTTTTCCCTTTCTGCGACTCAAATGTTTACTTGCTCCCGTAATATTTCCCCTTATCAATTCACCCGGCTTATATTCTTCCGGCGGCAACAAACCCAATTCACGTTTAGCCTTTTCTTCCATCTTTTGGAGCTTTTCCTTGCGCTCATCCACATAAATCCATTGATGTTGGAAACCACGTGGTTTCCGCTGAGTAAACATTCCCATAGTTGCTCTTTTAAAGATTATTTTTTCCTGAATTTATCCAACGTAGGCAGTGGTACCTCCCTGCGAACAGTCTTCTTCAACTCTTCACCTGCTTTTTTTCCTCGCCAATTAAATATATCCTCCTTATTCCTCGGACGTATATAATCAAACCATGCAAAATTCTCCAATTTCATTTTGTCCGGTTCTATCAAAAACATGGGAGTAAAAGTGCCCACAGGCTTGGTGATAAAGACTATACGCTCCATTTTTCCATCCTTGCGATAAAGATTCAACTTGCTAGACTCTATGAAATTCATACCCATCATCACGCTGTCTTCATCTTCCGGATAGAAAATCGATTGCACATTCCCTATCACTTCTGCCCTTCGGATATCCCCTCCTTCAAAAAAGAATTTCATTTCACGTCCTGCCACCTGATTGAAATGTATGGTGTCTTTTTGCTCCACGGTCAAGGCTTGATTAATGATATGTGCCCAATCTATTGTACTGTCGTTCATATACACCTTTATTTCTTCGCCCAACAATTGCTGCCCGGCATTCCAAAGTACCGGATCAGAATACATCGTCAGACAAGAATCCAGTGAATTGAATACCATTGAATCACACACACCCTGAATGTCAATTCGATAGAAACGCACCTTATGATAAGCTTGCATCTGACGGTACATAGAGTCTGTGTCCATAAAAAAAGTGACAAGTTTCAACGTATCACCATGCATATAGAGACTATCTCCTTGAGAATAATCAACAGCCACAGCTTTATCCGTAGCGAAAGCATACCCCGTCAATTCGTTGGAATAACAGTATTCTCCTGTCAACATCGTTTTGTTGACTGAATCATCCATATAAACATTTCCAAAAGCCTCTCCAAATTCCAATGTCTCATCATAGAATATACTATCACCGATAAGTTTTTTCCCCTGATTCACCAACACAGAACGATCGAGCAGATAAGCTTTCCTCTCTACGGTATTATAAAATCCCATTTCCGAATAAATATGACTCTGCCCACTTTCTATATCCGATGGCCCCACAATATTGGCCACTTTAGTCTGTGTATTATAAATTAAGGTATCTGAAGTAAGCACAAATTGCGGATTCACCAACTTGACATCAAAATTAAAGACCGAAACTTTTGTCTGTGGACTATACTCTCCCCATTCAGAAGTGAGTACATTCACCGAATCCATCAATGTTCCACCCTCAAAATAATATCCTAAATTATAGACCCGGTCATAATCCAAACTATCGGTCAGCAAAATGACATTCCGGTTTTCCATCCTTACATTTTCTCGTACTTGCACCAAACGTTCATTGCCATCATAATAAAGGTAATCACCATACAGGAAAAGAGTATCTCCCTGATTCATCTTCACATCACCAAAAGCTTCGAAATAGTTCCGTGCTTTATAATAATAAACCGTATCACAAAACATATAGATACTATCATACAGGAACTCTACATTCCCTTCCAATATCTGAAGATCTTTATTGGTTGCTCTTTGGATAGTACGGTCGGCATGAAGCAACGTCACCTTCATCGGTTTTTTTTGCGTGTTTTCCCTTGCAAACCCTTGCTCTGTTACAGGACCTGCTCCTGCTATCAAAGATACAGCAATCAGACACAGAAAGCCAATCATTAAGGTTCTGTGTCCGAATGCATTTATTCCTTTGTTTTTTTCCGGCATCTGTCTATTTCTCATTTTCAATGTATCCAACCCGGATATTTGAATTCACAGTTCCTCCATTTTTCATTGATACGAATATAGGTATTTTTCTGCTTTTCAACAATCCACTTATTCAGTTTCTCTTGTTGTTTCTTCATCAACACCACCTCCTTCATAGCCTGAAAATCTTCCGTCAAAGTAGCCTTATGCCCTTTGATTCGTGATTTCAATTTGACAATAGCACACACCTCTTTCCCCTTTGAATTAATCATAATGAATGGTTCAGACACCTCGTTGACATTCATTTTATCTACTACGCGCGCCACTTCTTGAGGCAACTCTTGCATCTCAAATTTTGAGGTTCCATTCATTGGATTAGGCATCAATCCTTTATTCATACGTGTATCTTTATCACTAGAAATATGGGTAGCTCCCTCTTCGAAAGAGAATTTTGCATTACGAATATCATCAGCAATGGAATCCAAACGGCTCAAAGAGGCCATCAGATCCTTTTCAGCCACCTGCGGCTTCAACAATATATGGCGTACATTGGCACGATCGCCCCGTTTTTCTATCATTTGAATAATATGATAACCAAATTCAGTCTCCACAATTTTGGAAACCTTTTTCGGATCGTTCAGATTAAAAGCTACATTTGCAAATTCAGGTACAAACTCCCCCTTTCCTTTGAACCCAATTTCACCTCCATGAACGGCACTTGCCTTATCTTCTGAGTAAAGCAATGCCAATGTAGAGAATTGCGTTTCCCCCGAAACAATCCGTTCAGTAAACTCACGTAAACGAGCCTTTACACGATCTATCTCTTCATCTGGAATATCCGGTTCAATCGTTATTATTTGTACTTCAACTTGGGTCGGAATATACGGAATACTGTCAATAGGCAAGTTTTTGAAATAGCGACGAACTTCAGCAGGTGTCACCTTGACATTTTCCATCAACTTTCTCTGCATCTTCTGCATGGTCAGGTTGTTACGTGCCAGCTCCCGCAGTTCCTCCCTAATTTGCAACTGGGTCTTTTGAAAATATTCTTCCATTTTCTCTTTCGAGCCAAGCTGATTGATATAATAATTCATTTGACGATCCACCTGACTCATCAATTCCGCATCTGTCACTTCTATACTATCAATGGCCGCTTGATGCAAAAAAAGCTTCTGCAAAGCCAGTTCTTCTGGAATTACACAATATGGGTCTCCATCAAACCTCCGCCCCTCGTATTGAGCACGAATACGTTCTTCCTCAACCTGCGATTTCATGATAGCCTCGTCACCTACGACCCAAACAACTTCATCAATCACATTATCCTGAGCATATCCACATACACACATACACAATGCGCACCATACCAATATCCTAAATTTCAGTTCCATAGTCTTTCTTGTAAACTCTTTTATTCTACTTATATTCAATAATGATAATTAATCCGCTGCTTGCCCAAAGCCTCTTCATAGAGTTTTTCTCTCACCTGTTTCATAAAATCAATCTGCTTCATATTCATCAGTATTTCATTAATTTCACTCCTTGCATAATCAATCGGCATCGGCTGTCCCGCAAGCAAGAATGTGTCTATGTGCATAAAATAACAAAAAGCAGTGTCACACACTTCCACATCCATATTGCGACGAATATACTCTGCAGCATTATCCACCTTTACCGGCATCCGGTCAAGTATCTCATCCGATCGTACCCAATGATTATAAAAATAAAGATAATCCACGGCATATTGCAAACTGTATTTCTCCAATTTTTCAATCGTCAGCTGATCTTTCTTCTTATACCATTGCCGTACATTGTTTATTCCCTTGGAATTCAGGGGAACTTTTATATAAAGTCCCTTCACCATCGGTTGCTCCAGCAAGAATTGAGTTTCATTTTCCTGATAGAAGCTGTCTGCTTCACTTTCACTAATCTCATAAGCAAGACGCTGCTCCATCAATTTCTGTTGGTATTTATGCAAAACCAACGACCGACGATAATTCTCCACCAACTGATTGATACTCTCATCATCCTGTACATTACGTTCTGCGTTTTCCAACAACAATACATCTTCTATCCAATTCCGAATGTAATGTTCAGCAAATAGCAGGCTATCATCCTTTGATGCATTGGTTGGTAACGCTTTACGTAAATCCTCTACATACAAGCATTTCCCATCCACCTCCACTAAAGGCGTCCGTCCTTGATGGTCTATGGAGCGTTCACAAGCCACTACACATATTCCTATCAACCAAACCAGCACCCACTTTTTCACCGCCATCAATGTTTTCCCGTCAATGGTTGTTCACTGTTTCAAGAACATCCTTATAAATTTCCACTTTGTATTTCTTACGGAGTTCCTGTATCCATTTTTTCTCCAATTCATTCTGATAGTCAGCCGTCAATGGGCCACGTACATCCTTATAAGATTCCGGATATTTTTTCTGCACTTTGCCAATTATCACCGGATAAGGATAATTCTCCCTCGGTTTGAGTTCTCCCTGTTTGAAAGCCAAATAATCAACATTCGCATTATCTCCTATTTTGAAAAGCCCTTTCTCCATAAAGACCAACCGCAAAGAGTCCTGATTAATATCCTTTTGGATATATTTCCGCCACTGTTCTTCTGGCATTTTTTTCATGGCTTTTTTCACCTGTTCAGCCAAATCTGAAGTTTTGCAGTGAAGTACTGCCCCTTTGAATCGTGGAGAATCCCAAGCATATTTTTTCTTGTTTTTCTTGAAATACTGTTCCAACCCTATTTCATCCTGAGCGGCCTTTTCCCACACACAACGATTACTCGCTTCAAACAGTAACAATCCGTCATAATATTCCTGCATCAAATACTTGAACTCCGGATATTTTGTATCTAACAAACTGTCTTCATAAGCCAATACCTCTTCCCTTTTCACTTTTCCACCATATTGTACGAAAAGTGAATCCGCCTTCACTTCTATGGCCTTTTGACGGATACCACGTCGTTCCAAGAATGTATGAATATCTTTCCTATGAAACTCATACGGTTCAAATTGTTTCGTCTCCAACAATTTCACCACATGCACGCCTGCAGGAGACAAAAACGGTTGTGAGAGTTCGCCTACCTGCAAGCTATATGCTACAGATGCATATTCAGGATAAACCTGCTTGGCAAAAAGCCAAGGAAGCACTCCCCCTTGACGGGCACTTCCCGGATCTTCCGACAAACGGACAGCCAGTTCTTCAAACTCAGCCCCATTTTTCAACGCTTGATACACCGAGTCCATACGCGCCTTTATATTCTCTTGGACAGCAACATCCGCATCCTGTGGAATACGCAACAAGATATGCGCCGTACGCACCAGACCCTCCTCTCCAATGTTAGCTAAAGTAGCTTCATACACTTTGCGGGCCTCATTTTCAATAAATGCAGTATCAATCAGATACTCCTGTGCCTGTTGGTCACGATAGCCTTTGAATTCCTTTTTAAATGAAGCCAACGTATCCATGCCCATATCTTCAGCTGCTGCCACTTTTAATTTGAAATCAACAAAAAGTTGCACATATTCATCCAAAGACTTCCTATCCAATGTACTTTCTGTGTTATTCTTATTATAAGAATATTCAAATTCTGCACGCGTTATATCCTTATTGTTAATACGCATGATAACAGGATTGTCCTGTTGTGCACACATCGTCATACTTAGAGCCACAGCAGCCAATATAGCAAAAGGTCTGTTCATATCCTAAAATTTATCGTGTTAGACTTTTATTTTCAAATTTATCTGCGAATATACGCATAATTTACATAGCAAAAGTAATTCATTGCATTTTTTAAAGAAAAAATCTTCATTTACTGATTATTTGCCAGTTTCACCGTCACTCTTTTCACAGCTCTTAAATAATAGGTTCTCTTCGATCCAGCCTTCGACACTGACTTACTGGTATTCTCATTCCATGCCAATGCACGGAGACCTGAATCGCAAAGATAGCGTACATTATTTCCATTCTCATCCTCCACATTGTCCGAAAGAGGTGTAAATCCATTTGCTGACAACGTTGAATTCGTAGTTTCTAAAGAAGCATTGCCAACTGCAGCCCGTATGGCCTTGGCCTCATCAACGGTCGGAATTGTCCACTCAGACATTTCCCCTTCTTCATATCCGTCCAACAATGTCTGAGCCAATCTTGGCTGTTCTATATTATTGGCCGAAGGTACATTGCGCCATTCGTCCCGACTAAGTAGCAACAGGTCTGCACTACTTTCCGTTACATTGTCCACAGCTCCGATAAAATGTCCGTTCCAGAAAGTCCCAGGAGAGACCGTTTCCTCGTCTTCACCTTCAACTGCATCTTCGCTTTCTGTTCCACCAGTATCTCCTCCACCACCGAAAAAGAAATTGAAAGTTTGCGGTTCATTCCAGCCAACGACCGTAAAGTTTCCACTCACAACAAAGCCCCCCATATAACTGCCTGAAAGCAAATAAGGGGTAGCCACTTCCAATGTCTTGTCACAAGTATATCCATAAACTTCCTCACCCTCTGGAGAAATCAACGAGATGCTCAATCCCAACTGTTTAGACGCCCCAGGGAAAGTATAAAATACCGAAGTGTTCCAAACCCCTTCAGTTTCTTCTACCAAATTCACCGTCACCGAAGAATTACCTGTATATTGACCGCTCAGCGTCAATCCGTCATACAATGGAGACAAAGTGACACTCACAGCCACCACATCTGCAGGAACCTGTACAATCTCCAACTCTACAGCTGCCACTTGATATGCTAACACCATATTTACAGTCGTACTTTGAGTCACATACACTTCAGCACTTCCCATCTGTAACGGAGTCTGCATCAAATGACCTTCTGGCATAGCTATAACATCCTCTAACACTGGCGCTGAAGGGAGAATACACTCTTCAGCTCCTCCTAAAGCCACCAAACGGTACTTCCCTTCAGCAAGCCCAATCCTTATATCTTCTCCAGCTGACTGTATTTTTGTTTGCCTCACCATCTCCCCCGTTTCACAATCAAAGGCATACAAACAAAGCGGATAGACGACATCCGTTTCCGCCCTTGTCAGCACTTGTACAGTATGTCCTGTTTCAGACTCTTCCAATCCGTCATCAATAGCCCTTGTACAAGCTGCCAATAAAAATATCCATCCACAAAGGCAACCAATCCAAACTAATTTGTCATTTCTCATCCCTATGCATACATAATCTATATCTATCAACGCGAGGAAACTATATCATGTGCCCTGACGTAATCCCCGTCATCAACAAGCACCTTGACATTTCCGCCCAAAGTCAAATATGGCGAAGTGACAGCCCCCATTGTTTCGTCACGTACCATACACTTTATACCGCCCGATTGCAACAGTCCTTTCACAATTTCAGCCTCCCATAAAGAGCCCTCAAACACCTCTTTCATACTTAACATTTTAAGGTTTATACAACTGTATATCTCCCTGCCTATTTTTTATGCAGGACTATCCATACAACGTTTTTCCAGAAAGGTTTGTTCCTTCTATTTTTTATCGTTCTGACGAATTTCCACCCGACGTATCTTTCCACTGATGGTTTTGGGAAGTTCATCCACAAACTCAACGACACGCGGATATTTGTAAGGAGCAGTCACACGCTTTACATGATCCTGCAACTCTTTCATCAATTCTTCGCCAGCCCGTCCCTTATAATCTTTGGCCAGCACAATGGTAGCCTTTACCACCTGGCCTCTGATTTCATCGGGCACACCTGTAATAGCACATTCCACCACGGCTGGATGGGTCATTAGGGCGCTCTCCACCTCAAAGGGACCGATACGATAACCCGAACTTTTAATCACATCATCAGCACGTCCCACGAACCAATAATATCCGTCTTCGTCACGCCAAGCCACATCCCCCGTATAATAAATGCTGTCATTCCAAACCTCTTTGGTCAATTCTGCATTACGGTAATACTCTTTAAAAAGCCCGAGAGGTTTACCCTTATCCGTACGAATAACGATTTGTCCTTGTTCACCATCTTCTGCCGAACGTCCATCAGGTGTCAGCAAGTCTATGTCATATTGTGGATTAGGCATTCCCATACTTCCTGGTTTCGGTTCCATCCAAGGGAATGTCGCCAGGGTCAATGTCGTCTCAGTCTGTCCGAATCCCTCCATCAGACGAATACCCGTCAATTCTTTGAATGTGTCATAAACAGCACCATTCAGGGCTTCACCTGCCGTAGTGCAATATTCCAAAGATGAGAGATCAAACTTACGCAAATCTTCACGGATAAGAAAACGATAAATAGTTGGAGGAGCACAAAGTGAAGTGATACGATACTGCTCTATCTTGTGCAAAATGTCTGCCGGAGTAAATTTCTCATGATCATATACAAATATATTTGCCCCTGCAAACCACTGTCCATACAACTTGCCCCATACAGCTTTTCCCCAACCTGTATCAGCAATAGTCAAATGCAAACTTCCATCGTGCAGATAGTGCCACAGGAAGCCCGTTGTAATGTGTCCGAGCGGATAAGTAAAATCGTGAGCAACCATCTTGGGCTCGCCTGTTGTACCCGAAGTGAAATACATCAGCATCACATCTTCATTAGTATTTACACTCTTTGGCCGAACAAAAGCAGGGGCATTTTTCAACCCCACCTGAAAATCATCAAACCCTTCAGGAACATCTGGCCCTACGCTCACTAAAGCCGACACAGTCGGACAATCAGGCATTGCAGCTGTTATGTGTTCGGTAATCACCTGTTCTCCAGCAGCTATAATGGCTTTAATACCTGCCGCATTACACCGATAGATGATGTCTTTCTTTGTCAGCAAATGTGTGGCAGGAATCACTACAGCACCTAACTTATGCAATGCTAAAATAGAGAACCAAAACTCATAGCGTCTTTTCAATATAAGCATCACGGGATCTCCTTTCCCTATACCAAGTGTCTGAAAATAAGCAGCAGTACGATCCGTTTCGCGCTTCATCTCAGCAAAAGTGAATTGTCGTTCTTCCCCATGATCGTTAGTCCATAATAATGCTTTCTTTTCGGGTTGCTCAGCTGCATACACATCCACCACATCATAAGCAAAATTAAAGTTCTCCGGCACAAGAATATGCAGATTCTTCTTATAATCCTCCTGCGACGAGAATACAGTCTGTTTTAAAAACTTCTCTATCATATTATTGCATTGTATTTACATTATTATAGCCAAAAATTTCACTGGTTTTCCGTCCAAAGCCTTCATTCCATGAGGTTGCAAAGCATTAAAATAGAGACTATCCCCGGTATTAAGGACAATTTCCTTTTCACCGAGCACCACAGACAAGCGTCCTTCCAAAACAAAATCCATCTCTTGGCCTTCGTGACTGTTAAGGTGCACTTCCTCTTTCGGTTCTACAGTTACAATAAAAGGGTCTATTTTACGATCCCTAAACCCAGATGCCAAAGCCTCATACTTATAGTTTTTTCTTCGTTCCACTGACACACCCTTATTTGCACGAGTCAAGAAATAAGAGTTCATTTTAGGTTCTTCACCGAACATCAGCACATCCAATGTGATGTCATAACGACGTGCAATGGCCTGCAAAGCACTTACCGAGACATCTTTTTCTCCACTCTCCATCGCCTGATATTCCGCCAAAGACAAGTGGCAGCTGTCAGCCAATTCCTGTTCTGTCAGTTCCAACACTTCGCGCAAGCCACGCAAACGTGCTGCTATTTGTCTGATATGATCATTCATTTTATTCTAATTTATCAATTTTCAATCATTTTACATTGCCAATCATAGTCATCGGCTCGCCTTCATAGCCTTCACTATGGCCGATGTGAACCCCGCATGTTCCAATTCATTCAATCCCTTAATGGTTATCCCCCCGGGAGTGGTCACTTTATCTATCTCTACTGCCGGATGAGTATCATTCCCCAATATAAGAGCTGCAGCCCCCTTCACACTCTGCGCCACCATTTGTTGAGCATCTTTAGGATAGATTCCCATCTCTACACCAGCCTGCATGGCTGCTTGTATATACTTCAAGACATAAGCAATACCACACGAGGTAATAGCCGTAGCTGCAGCCATTTGTTGTTCGGGGACAAGCATAGCCAGCCCCATTTCATTGAACATCCCAAGCAACAGTTCTTCCTGCTCCCGGGTTGTTCCATACGAAGCTATGAGGGTCATGCTTTCTAATTGCGAAATAGCTGTATTAGGAATCAAACGGAACATTGCCATTCCTACATTCCCTGTGAATTCCACCAATTTTTCAAAACTTACTCCTGCAGCAACAGACACCAACACTTGCTCTTTGCGCCAAGTCAATTCGCCCAACACACGCTGCATCAGCCAAGGCTTCACTGCCACAATAACCAGCTCCGCTTTTCGAACAGCTTCTATATTATTATCCGTCACTGTCATTTCAGGAAATTCGTCTTTCAACGACTGTAATATTGGGGTCGAAGGATCAGACACTGTAATATCCGTTGCTTTTACCATATTCCCCTTGGCCAGCCCACGAGCAATGGCTCCACCCATATTTCCTGCTCCGATAATCGTTATTTTCATCTTTCTGTTTTTTTCTGTTGCAAAGATACGCAAATAGCTTTATCCCAAATGTTTTTTTACTGAAAAAACGAACCAAATGCCATATTTTTATCTTTTTGCGCGCATTTTTTATAAAAATCCTTTCTGTTAGCCGCAAAAGTACTAACTTTGCCGATGTTATTTATTAATCATTTAAACAAACATTTAAAAACATGAAAAAGTACTTAGCAGAAATGATCGGTACAATGGTTCTTGTACTGATGGGTTGCGGCACTGCCGTAAGCCTTAATTGTGGTGTAGATCCAGCTTCTGTTATTGGAACAGCCGTGGCTTTTGGACTGGCCGTTGTTGCCATGGCCTACACTATTGGTGGCATCAGTGGTTGCCACATCAACCCTGCAATAACATTGGGATGCCTCCTGACAGGACGCATTAGTGGTAAAGATGCAGCCATGTACATGGTTTTCCAAGTGATCGGTGCTTTCCTCGGCTCCGCTCTATTGGCCCTGTTAGTATCCGGTTTGGCTCCTGAGGGGACAACCACAGGTGCAAACCTTTGTTCTGGCGATGTCGTGAATGGCCTGATTGCAGAGATTGTGTTGACTTTCATTTTCGTATTGGTCGTATTGGGCACGACAGACAGCAAAGTAGGTGCTGGTAATTTCGCAGGTCTTGCCATTGGCCTTTCACTGATACTCATCCATTTGGTTGGCATTCACTACACCGGAACTTCAGTGAACCCCGCCCGTTCAATTGCACCCGCCGTATTCCAAAGTGGTGAGGCGCTTTCTCAGTTGTGGGTGTTCATCGTAGGCCCATTCATTGGAGCAGTACTTTCCGCTCTCGTATGGAAAGTACTTAGCTGCGACAAGTGCAACAAATAAAGCACCAATACAACACTTTTCATATTAGTTAAGGACATTGAGACACGGAATCACAGAGATTCTTTCCCTTCGTAAAGAAACACTCTGTGATTCCGTGTCTCTGTATCTTATAAAAACGACATTCAGAAAGGAAAATTAAAAAAAACTTTCTCCACCTCATTTTTATTCCTTACTTTTGCACATTATAATAATAAGACGCAAACAGTATAAATTTAATAGTAACCTAAAACAAAGCTATGGCAAATAGTAAAGAGAAACTTTTCGCTGACTTTGCACCGGTGTCAACCCAAGAGTGGTTGGACAAAATCA
>CAZTPB010000030.1:0-15276 GCA_964614555.1 uncultured Bacteroides sp. | reverse complement strand
GTGAAGACGCTGGTGTTTGCAGAGCGGCACTTGTAGGTGAAGGTCTCCAAGTCCGTACTGGTGCAGTATTCATGGTGTCTGAAGAAAAATTCATAGTCAGCAAAGTTGCTTAAACCACACACTTGTGCCCTAAGCAGGCAAGCAAGTGTATAATCGGCTGCAAATGTGCTAAAAAGTCTTCAAATTACCCCCCCCGTTTAGTTAATAAAGATTAACTGTGTCTTGTTTTATAGATAATTAAGATTTCAGGACGCTTTTCCTGAATTTTATAGCGTTCCGACTTTCTTCAGTCTTTGTCCCTCCGCTTGCAACCCGGAAGGACGGAGTCCGTGTTAACCCGTGTCATCCGTGCCATCCGTGCCTGAATTTATTTTTGGTACACTTTTTTCAGGAGGGTCTCCGTAACTTCTTGATATCCCCCTGAAAAAAAGATAAGAATGCCAATCAATTCTATATTCTGAATCACAGATTATATAATCTGAGACACGGAATATATAATCTGTGATTCAGATTATAGAATATTTGGTGATTTTTCTATAATTTGAAGCAACAAATACAGTAAAATACCATCGAATGGAAGAATTTGATGTGCGATGTTCCGTCCTTCGCGTTGCAAATATCAGAGCAGCATAGAACACAAAGACACAGAGAATGAAAGAAGGTGTGCCGGAAGAAACAAATGGCTTCTTCCGGCACACCTTCGTCTTTCAAGTCCTCCCTCACAGGGAGGATTCAGGTGGGTCTTTCAGTAGGGTTTCTCCCCCTCAATCCATCGGGAGCAACCTCACAGGGCCGAGCAATCCGCTGGGCACAGTGTGCCACTGGCCGTAGCCGCCCTTCTTGTAGTTGATGCCCACCACATTGATATCCTTGAACTTGCGCCACTTGATACCTTGGCGGTCATATTCGGCAATGCGGTTGGCGGGCAGATTGGTAACCTCCACCTCCAGCACATTCTTGCCGGGCTTCAGATACTGGCCCACCAGGGTGCGGAAGGGCACGGCAAACAGAGTGGCCACCTCCTGCCCGTTGATGCGGATGCGGGCACTCTCGCGCACATCGCCAAGGTCGAGTTGCCACTCGGCAGCAGGCATGGCAGGCAGGTCGAACTCCACGCGGTAGAGACCGGTTCCCATGTTTATTTTAGTTGACGAGTTGACGGGTTGCCCCTGGCCAACTTCTACGTCTGTCCACGAACCGAGTGTACCTATATTATAAGTACCTTCGATGGCAGGTTCGCTCTCGGGGAAACTGAGTGTCCAACCACCGTCGATGCTCAAGCTGACGGTTTGCGGTGTGTAGTATGCCCATGCTTCGGCCTCCACCTCTTTGTCGGCAAAGGTCTTCAGGATGATGCTCTCTCCCGATGCCAACTGCAGACGCACGCTCTTTCCATTCACCTCAGCTTTACCCACCTTGCCGGTCATCGGGTCGAAGAACAAGGCACTCTTCACGGGTACGGCCAAGTCAATCCAACCATCCACACCCTTGGGCTGGAGGGAGGAGATGAAGTAGTGATGTCCCTCTGCGTTGACACGACGGATATACTGGAGTCCATATTCTGATTTCATCATTTCGTTAGCCACACCCGTAGCGGCCAAGGTGCGTGCATAGTCATCACCGGTGATAATCTTACCCTTCTTCAGCGTCTGAGTTTCCACCTTGCCGAAATCGGCTTTGGGCAGGCGGGCCAACAACTTCTCGAATTGGGCTGTACGCTTGGACAGGTTGCTATATCCGGGCACACTCTCGGGATAATTGCCGACAAAGACTATCTCCGCACCCTGTTCGGCCAGTGTGATGAGCTTTTGCAGGACATCTGCCGGCATACGCTTCACGGCGGGGATAATGATAGCCTTATATTGGGCACCGCCCACGGTCTTCAGCATACCACCCTCGCAGCGGGTCGAGCGGATGTAGTTGTCGCTGATATAGTCCACGTCGTAGCCGGCACTCATGATGCTGTTCACCGTTTCGATGAACTTGGGCGCACGCTTGTGCATACCATGGATATCGAAAGAGAGCATACGTCCGGGCTGTTCGTTCCACATGTCATAGACGGGGAGATAGACGAGGAAGTCATTGTCGGGCTGTCCCATCTGCAAGAACGACTGGCAACGGCTGATATAGTCGAAGAAGCCGTCGGCATCGCGCCAGATGCTGTTGGTGGGGGTCATATCCACCGAAGCATAGAACTTCCATCCCGGCCAGGCTTCGCCCTTCGGTGTGTAGGTGGCTCCGTGGAAGAAGGTGTGGTTCACTCCCGAAAGGAACATCAGGTCGATATCGGGTTTGCACTGCGAGAGTGAAGTGCGGAAATGGTCGGTAAGCCAAGTGAAGGTCTCGGAAGAGACGAGCGGCTTGCCGGTAAGGTGGGCTCCCGAGGAGGCATACTTCAGCATCGACATATCAGAGTCGTTCTTGCGGGTAAGTGTATCTTTGCGCAATCCCTTGATGCCGAAATTGGAGAGGCCGAATCCTTCACACTCGGGCACATCTACAGCGGCATACAGGTCGATGAGGTTGCCCGGTGAACCGTGTGCCTGATTGCGTGTCTGGCTACCATGTTTGTGTGCCCAATTGGTCCATTGCAGCGTAAAGTTCTCATAGAGCAGTTCGCTCATTGTCTCGCGGTAGTCGCTCACGATACGGGCCGTGGCATCGGTGCGGGCTGCCCCCCTGGCCTCATCGAGGAACTCGGGGAAATGGTCTTCCAACCTGTATCCGCGACGCTTGGCGAACTCTTTGAGCAATGTGGGAGTCCAGTCGGCACCATACACCTCGTATGAGTCGTTGAAGAAATTGTTGGGCACCTGCTTCAGGCCATTCTCCTTGAAAGCCTTGTCAAACTTACTCAGGTAGCGTTTCACGGCTCCCTTGTCGAGGTGGTCCATCACATAACCTTCACCACCGGGAGCGGCACGCTTCACCTTCTGCAAGGTTTTGCCCGTAAACTGTGCGATGAGGGTCCACTCGCCCCCCTTGGGTGCCGTCCACGCCAGTTTGCCGTCAGCCGCCACCTTCTTGGTCAGGTTCACCGTCTTGCCATCAGGACCGTAAGCCATCAGGCAACCCAACTTAGCCACATCCTTCTGCTTGCGGTCTTTCATCACCACGGACTCGGCCAGCTGTTCGCCGCCCTGCACCGTGTAGGTTTGAAAAAGAGCACGTGTAGCTGCATCCTCAATGGTCACCTCCGGCCCACCGAAAGGCCATCCCGTACCGTTGTTCATATCCACGTTCATCCCTAAGCGGGCCGCCTCGCTCATCGTATGCTTCAGCACCTCCATCCACTCGGGAGTCAAATAGTCGATATCGTTGGCTTCATTGCCAATCACACCATAGATAGGGGTGATTTCTACCGTAGCCAATCCCTTTTCGGCATACGCTTCGAGGTTGTGGGTCAACCCTTCCTTGTCAACGGCACTACCCATCCACCACCAACGTGCGGCAGGGCGTGCCTCGGTCTTCACTTCCGGCCACTCTGTGGGAGCTTGTGCCTGGGCCATTGCGGCAAATAGCAGCATGACCCCGCTTGTCATCAGTTTGCTTTTCATTTTTTCCGTCTTGTATCTTTGTAGGTTTGTGTGTCATTCTTCATTCTTGCGGCGGACAAACGCTCCGTTGGTCCAGTCGTAGTGGAGCGAAGCGGCCTTGAGCAGCGGACGGATGCGTGTGGCTGACTCTGTGCGCATATAGTCGGGGGTGGTGTAGGTGAATGTCAGTGTGGTGGTGCTGTCTGCCAACGTGGCGTGCATCAGCAGGATGTCTGCCTCGTTGCGGAGGCTTTCCCAGGAATAGCTGAGTGTGTCGGCGACGGCTGCGGACAGGCTGTCGGGCAGGAAATCGGCGGCTTGAGGAATCTCCGGCAGGAAATCGGCGGCAGGAAGTTCTTTCCAATCAGTTGTGTAGAATGTGATGCGGCTGTCGCAGGCTTCGCTACAGACCGTCTGTACGGTGCAGATGAGGTGGGTGGAGTCGTTGAGAGGCAGCAGTTTGAGTTCGAATGTGCTCTGTGGTGTGAGCGATAGGGAAATGTAGTCGTTGGTGAGGCGGGTCATTTCGGATACCTGTTCGAAACGGTTTTTTACCAAAGCTTGCATGTTGCTTTCCAGAAAGTCGATGCAGTCCGCCCTGTTGATTAGGGTCAGCAGGGGCAGGATGGAGTCGGGCATATTGACAAACACATGCTTGGCCTCTTGTGCCGTTAATGAAACGACTGTAAATAAAGCCCACAAGCAATAGAACAATTTTCTTTTCATTGTTTCTTCTTTATATATAATATGTATAATAACAATTCAAGCACGGATTTCACAGACAGTCCCGGATGTTTTTCCGTGTGGTTTGTTCGTGTTGTCTGCGTAATCCGTGCCAGAAAAGCGGTTTTGGCACGAAGCCCGTTGCCATTGGGTGGACCTGGAGGGAATCGAACCCTCGTCCAAACGAGGAAACCATACGCTTTCTACATGCTTATCTCCGCCTTCGGTTTTCGTGCCCAAGCAAGACCGGAGCCACCCACTTGAACCTTAGCCTCTATGAATTCGCAAGAGCCGCGAGGCGGGACTCAAACTATTTCCGATTTGACTGCACCACTTGGCCGGAATGCTTCGGAACCACAGCTTCCGAGTGATGTCCCGTTCTCCTACCTTGTAAGAGAATGAAGGTAATCTACTATACTTCGATTACGCAGCGAGAGCGTAGTTGTTTTCGCCAGATAAATCTTTGACAACCGGGATTAAAGTGCCGATCATCGGCGCACTGCATGCTTACGTACCATTTCTGCCCGCTGTCAAATCCAGTCAAGCCCATGGGTTATTTGTTTGCAAAGATAGGCTATTCTTTTGGTTGTGTGTTGCTTTGGGTGTAAAAATTAACGCAGATTAACGCATCAGTATTCCACTGAGGAGACGGGCGTTAATCTGCGTTGTTATGAAGATACAAACTTTTTTCTTCTTTTTCAGATTTTATTTGGCGAAGCTGACAGCGCGTGTTTCGCGGATGACGGTGATTTTCACTTGTCCGGGATAGGTCATTTCGTCTTGAATCTTTTTGGCTATTTCAGTGCTGAGACTTTCGGTCTGTTGATCGTCTATTTTGTCAGCACCGACAATGACGCGTAACTCGCGGCCGGCTTGGATGGCGTATGTCTTGGTTACGCCCGGATAGCTCATGGCCAGTTGTTCCAGATCGTTCAGACGTTTGATGTATGCCTCCACTATCTCACGGCGTGCTCCGGGACGTGCTCCACTGATGGCGTCGCATATCTGTACGATAGGAGCCAATAGGCTGGTCATTTCCATCTCATCATGGTGGGCGCCTATTGCATTGCAGATGTCAGGTTTCTCCTTGAATTTTTCTGCTAATTTGGCTCCGTAGAGTGCGTGTGGCAATTCTGGCTCCTCGTCAGGCACTTTACCGATGTCGTGGAGCAGTCCGGCACGTTTTGCCTTTTTGGGATTCAAGCCTAATTCGCTTGCCATCACTGCGCAGAGGTTCGCCGTTTCGCGGGCGTGTTGCAAGAGGTTTTGTCCGTATGAGGAGCGGTATTTCATTTTACCGATGATACGGATAAGTTCGGGGTGCAAACCGTGTACACCTAAGTCAATGGTGGTGCGTTTGCCCGTTTCGATGATTTCTTCCTCCACCTGCTTCTTTACCTTGGCTACAACCTCTTCGATACGTGCGGGGTGAATACGTCCGTCGGTTACCAATTGGTGTAATGCAAGGCGTGCAATCTCGCGGCGTACGGGGTCGAATGCAGACAGGACGATGGCCTCCGGGGTATCATCTACTACAATTTCTACACCGGTGGCAGCTTCGAGTGCGCGGATGTTTCGTCCTTCGCGTCCGATGATGCGTCCCTTTACTTCGTCAGAGTCAATGTGGAACACGGTGACGGAATTTTCGATGGCTGTCTCTGTAGCCACGCGCTGTATGCTTTGGATGACAATGCGTTTGGCTTCTTTGTTGGCAGTCATCTTTGCTTCATCCATAATATCGTTGATATAGGATGCTGCCTGTGTTTTGGCTTCTTCCTTGAGAGACTCTACGAGGCGCTCTTTGGCTTCTTCTACAGTCAGTCCGCTGATTGCTTCCAGCTTTTCACGTTCCTGTGCCTGAAGGCGGTCAAGTTCCTCTTGTTTCTTGTCCACCACGGTCAGTTGTGCTTCCAAATTGTTCTTGATAGTGTCGGTTTCGTTTTTTTTGCGTTGCAGTTCTTGCTGTTGTTGGTTGAGGGAAATTTCTCTCTGTTTCAGTCTGTTTTCTGCTTGTTGGATTTTCTGATTGCGTGTAGCTACCTCTTTTTCCAATTCTGATTTTTTGTTCAGGAACTTCTCCTTGACTTCCAATAACTTGTTTTTCTTGATGACCTCGGCTTCTTCTTCGGCCTTTTTCAGGATACCTTCACATCTTTTTTTCAGTGCTGTCTTGTAGAGGGTGTATCCGATAATGTATCCTACACCGGCAGCACATACGCTTGCTATGATTGTACTTGCCATTCTTTTGTTTTTTTATATTACTAATTATATAATAAACGCACCCTTCTACTTCGAAACTTTAGATAGTTCCGTAAGTGGAATGGTGCGATGTCTTTTTCATATCCCGAGGGCAGGTGTTTATTCCATCTCCGTTTTCAAGTACTCCTCCAGCATTTGGGTGAGTTCCTCTATTTTCGTCGTAAAAGGAAGTGTATCGTTCTTATGTTCAAGTTTCACACATATGACAGAGAGATGCAATGCTACCATAATCAGGTATTTCTCTCTGTTTTGTTCAGGGAAGATGCCTCTATAGCGGTTCAACAGACTATCAATCCTTTTTGCAGCTTCCCGATAGAACTCTTCCTCGTCCCTTTTCACCGTCAAAGGCAAAAGGATGTCGGCTACTCGTAGTTGGATGTTTAACAAATCTTTATCCTCGTTCATGCCTCTTTTCTCCCTGTCGTTATTTCTATCCGTTCAGCAGTTTCAGGCATTTGTCAATTTCTCGCACCAGCTTGGATAAGCGTTGTTTTGTATCAGTGACATCATTGTCATGGATACTGATGATCCTTGCTTGTTTCAAATCAGCATAGCTGTTCTCCAATTCGCGGTTCTTCTCCTGTAATTCTTTCAGCGTTTGCTCCTTCTTTTCCAATGTTTGTTGGAGCATGGCATTTTGGGCTTTCAACTCGTCATGCAGAAAGATTAATTGTCTTAGCCTTGCTTCGAATATACTCAGTCGATTTCTCTCTTCGTCGGTCATTGCTATGCCAAATTCTACACAAATATAGGAAGGTTTGTCCGAATAGTGAAAATAACAACTTCTCTTTTATTCTTTTTTCACATTTAAATCTCCTCTTTAGGCTGTTTTTCTTTCTTTGCCAATGTGATAATGCGGTGGGCATACTCTGTCATCCATTGTTGGCTGTAGCCTAAAGTATGTTGGTATTTTCTGATGTTCAGGCAAGTTACACGCACGGAGTTGTCTTTCCAATTGTCTTTGGTCAGAATGTCGTTGATAGTCTTCTCTGTGAGTGAGTATAATGCTTTCTTCATGAATCCCGGCAAACGGATTTTCCATTGCATCAAGTTGCTGATGAGTGTCATCAGATCGTTGCTGAATCCTTGGAACAGGAACAGGTAGTTTTTGATGTCATTGGCATTGCGGCAGTTCTTTTTGATACTTGCGTCAATTTCTTTAAAAAAGCCGTCACTCATTCCGTAGATTTGCGAAAGCATCTTTTTGCACCGGTTCTTTTCTGCAATTCCCAGTTTGTTGTTTTGGGTGGGGATTTTCAGCGACCGTTTGAAGGTTGCCATATCTGGAAGAAATCCCAGATTGGTGATTCCCAAATTGCTTGCCATTACCGATTGGTAATACACACGGATGAGTGTCATGAAGTCCTGGATACCACCTACTTTTTCACTTTCTTCTGATTCTTTTTTCCCAAATAATTTAGAAAATATGCTCATTGTCTTGGAATATTATTTTATAAATGCATGATTAAACTTACTTTGTCGTGCGCAAAGATACGGGTTTATATCCAAATAGCCGATGCAAGAGGGGAAAAAAAAGCCATTAGGCATCGTTTTTTTCATGCTGAAGATGCAGAAATGCAAAATCAGACAGGCAGAAAGAATAAAAAAGGATGTTTTTTTATCTTGAATGAGAAAAAAGTTATATCTTTGCCCCGTTTTGGTATATCGTACGATTAAAAATACTTTTCTTATGAGGCAGGTTTCTCAGATTAATAATGTGATTAAGTGGATGGTCGTAGCCCTTGATATGTTGGTGCTCAATCTGCTTTTCCTATCATTTTATATGGGGCGTACTACTTGGATGCCTCATTGGGATTCTGGAAACATTAAGGAACTTTGCGTTGTCTATAATTTGTGCTATCTGTTCTGTGTGACCATTTTTCCTCCAGTGTTGCAGATGTATAAGGTGCGTCCTGATGAGATTGTGCGTCGGGTGTTCACTACGGTGGTTGCTTTTGCCCTTTTGGCCGAAATATCTACCGGTTTTTTGGATCATGCATTGTTGGACTTTGAAAAGAATGCTCTCTACTTCACTTTATTGTGTGTTTTGCTTTTCATCTCTCGTCTGACTTCTCGCTTTGTTGTGAAGCAGATGCGTAAGATGGGGCGTAACACTCATTCTGTGGTTTTTGTGGGAGCCAATTCCAATATGTTGGATTTGTATGGCGAGATGATGGGTGATCCTTCTTGCGGTTATCGTGTGCTGGGATACTTCAATGATGCCGAGAATCCGCTTTTTCCAGAAAAGATACCTTGGTTAGGGCCGGTTGCTGATGTGATTCCTTATTTGGATGCTCCGGAGAACGAAAAAGTGCAGGATGTCTATTGCTGTTTGACTTCTGACAGGGAGAAGGAAATCCGTTCCGTTATCAACTATTGCGAAAATCATGTTGTCCGTTTCTATAGTGTCCCCAATGTGCGTAATTATTTGAAACGGCGTATGAACATGGAACTTTTGGGTGATGTACCCATTTTGTATATACGGGAGGAACCGCTTCAGCAGTTTGGCAATCGTTTTGTCAAGCGTTTGTTTGATTTTGTCTGTTCGGCGTTATTCCTCTTTACTCTTTTCCCGTTCATATATCTTATAGTGGCGGTGATAATTAAGATCACCTCTCCGGGGCCGGTGTTTTTCAAGCAGAAACGTAATGGGTTGAATGGAAAGGAGTTCTATTGCTATAAGTTCCGTAGCATGAAGGTGAATGCTCAAGCCGACACTTTGCAGGCGACGGAGCATGACCCGCGCAAGACAAAATTTGGTGATTTCATGCGTAAGACGAATATTGATGAGTTGCCTCAGTTCATCAATGTATTGCTCGGAGATATGTCGTTGGTGGGTCCCCGTCCGCATATGCTCAAGCATACGGAGGAGTATTCGGAACTGATTAACAAATATATGGTTCGCCATCTGGTTAAGCCGGGTATTACGGGTTGGGCGCAAGTGTGTGGATGCCGTGGTGAAACGAAAGAACTTTATCAGATGGAGGAGCGTGTCCGTAAGGATATATGGTATTTGGAAAATTGGACTTTTTGGCTGGACATCCGTATCATGTGGCTGACGGTGCGTAATATGTTGCTCCACAACGAAAAGATGGCCTATTGATGACTGTGAATTGATAACAATTTAGATAAAGAATTATTATGAGAATTGCGAGTAAAAATTTTGTTCTGTTTCTGTTTGTGCTTTTGACGATGGGAGCTTGTACCAGTTACAAGCAAGTGCCTTATATCCAAAATAGTGAAGATTTGAAAAACATACAGCAGGTAAACGATCTTTATGATGCACGTATCATGCCAAAGGATTTGTTGACAATCACAGTGAACAGTGAGAATCCCGAGACGGCAGCTCCTTATAATCTGGTAATCCAGTCAAATATCAATACCAACAGCAAGAATCTGACGACTCAACCATCGTTGATGAGTTATTTGGTCGATAACAATGGAAACATTGAATTCCCCTCATTGGGCACTGTCCATGTTGGTGGGTTGACGAAGAGTGAAGCTGAAGAAGTGATCCGTCAACGGTTACGTCCTTTTTTCAGCGATAACAAGTATATTGTCAATGTACGTATGATTAATTATAAGATTTCAGTGCTTGGTGAAGTGGCGCGTCCTAATACGTACACTATTTCCAATGAGAAAGTGAATATCTTTGAGGCTCTTGCTTTGGCCGGCGATCTTACTATTTATGGCAAGCGTGATGGAGTGAAGCTGATACGGGAGGATGCTCAGGGGCGCAAGGAGGTTGTCGCTTTGAATCTGAATGATGCTAATATCATTACTTCTCCCTATTATTATCTTCAGCAGAACGATGTGCTCTATGTTGAGCCGAACAAGGCCAAGGCTAAGAATTCTGATATAGGCAGTAGCACAACCTTGTGGTTCTCGGCTACATCTATTATGATTTCATTGACATCCCTATTGTATAATATCCTGAAATAAACAAATTGAAAGATCATTATGAAAGACAATTCTTATAACGACGCTTACGCGAAAGAGGAAGAAGAAGGTATAGATTTTCATGCACTGATTTCCATTTTTTTGATGCATTGGAAGTGGTTTGCTGCTTCTGTTGTCATTTGTATGGCAGCGGCATTTGTCTATTTGCGCTATAAAACGCCGGTTTACAAGATTACGACCAAAATCATGATTAAGGATACCAAGAAGGGAGGATATACCAGTGAGATGGTGGCGTTGGAGGATTTGGGATTCCTCAGTTCGACAGGTGGTATAGACAATGAAATCGAGGTATTGCAGACGAAGTCGCTGGTGAAGGACGTGGTGATGAATCTGAAAATCTATACGACTTACTTGGAGAAGGGCAGTATCGGCAAACGTGACCTGTACAAGGCTACACCCATTCTGGTGGATCTTGAGCATGACAAAGTGGCCGACCTTGTATATGGCTATGCATTGACAATCACTACGAGTGAGGACAGTGTGTTCACTATTGAGTGTACGACGTATGACGCTGAAGGTGAAGAGGTGGAATTGGAGCAGAAGACCAAGACTTTGCCTTTCTTGTTGGATACACCTAATGGAAAGTTGATAATTAGCCGTAATGAAATGTACCCTCTTACTCCAAACAAGAAATTGTTGGTATATATTGCTCCTCCGTTGAAAGTGGCCAAGGGCTATTTGGGCAGTATGACTGTGGAGCCCACTTCAAAGACCACTTCTGTGGCTGTTATTTCATTGGTCAATACCAATCGTCGTCGTGGAGAAGATTTCTTGAACAAACTGATTGAAATTTATAATGCAGATGCCAATGAAGATAAGAATCAGGTAGCCAAAAATACCGAGGCTTTTATTGATGAGCGTATAATATTGGTGGGTAAAGATTTGGATGCGACGGAAAGCGACTTGCAGGATTTCAAGCAGAAGGCCGGATTGGTGAATCTGACCAGCGATGCCGAGCAGGCTTTGCGTGAAGTTTCAGATTATGAAAAGAAACTGGTGGATGTGAATACCCAGCTCCGCTTGGTGGATATGCTGGCAGAGCGTGTTTTTGACCCCAATAATAAATTTGAAGTCTTGCCGGCGAACATCGGTTTGACCGATGTCTCACTCACTCAGGCAATCAATGCATACAATGGTCAGGTGTTGGAACGTAATCGTTTGATGCGTACTGCATCGGAGAGCAATCCGGCTGTAGTGAGTGTGACCACTATTGTTGAAGGATTGTTGGATAATGTAAAAACGGCTGTAGTCAATTTGCAGAAAGGTCTGGCTATTTCTAAGCGTGATATAGAGCGTGAGGCAAATCGTTTCAGTGGACGTATCAGCAGTGCTCCTACGCAAGAGCGTGAGTTGGCAGGTATTATGCGCCAGCAGGAAATCAAGTCGGCCCTTTATCTGATGCTGTTGCAGAAGCGCGAGGAGAATTCTATCGCATTGGCTGCTACGGCTGACAATGCAAAAATCATTGATGATGCTTTGGCGGAAGATATTCCCGTTTCGCCCAAACGCTCGATGATTTGGTTGATTGCGTTTGTTATGGGATTGGCTATTCCGTCTGGAATTATTTATCTCATTAATTTGCTCAATTATAAGGTGACTAACCGCGCTGATGTTGATAAACTTTCTACGGTCAGTGTGTTGGGAGAAGTTCCTCGTGCCAAAGATTTGGAAAAGGGAGAACGTGCTGTAGTAGTGCGTGAAGACAGTAATGATTTGATGGCTGAGACTTTCCGTGCCATCCGTACGAACCTTAACTTCATATTGGCTGATTCGGAAAAGAAAGTGGTACTTTTCACTTCTACCCAATCAGGAGAAGGCAAAACTTTTGTTTCTTCCAATTTGGCGGTTTCATTAGCTTTATTAGGGAAGAAAGTGGTGCTTTGTGGTCTTGATATTCGTAAGCCTCGTCTGGTTGATCTTTTTAAACTTACGGACAAGAAACGTGGTATTACTACCTTCTTGGCTGGTGATGCCAACAACAAGGAGTTGCTTTTTAGTCAAATCATGAATTCAGGGGTAACATCCAATCTTGATTTGTTGCCAGCTGGTATCATTCCTCCCAACCCGGCAGAACTTTTGGCAAAAGAGAATCTTGACAAGGCATTTGAATATCTTTCTGAGGTGTATGATTATATCATCATTGACTCTGCGCCAGTAGGATTGGTATCAGATACTTTGCTTGTCGGACGTGTGGCAAGTGCTTCCATCTATGTATGCCGTGCAGGCTTTACTCCAAAGGGAGACTTTGACTTTATCAATGAGCTGAAGAAAGACGGAAAACTGCCCAACATGTCTCTCATCATCAACGATGTCGATTTGGATAAGGGCACTTACTATGGTGCAAGCCGCTACGGTTATGGCAAACGGTATGGATATAGTTATAAGCGCTACGGTTATGGCTATGTTTATGGTTTGGATAGTGATAAGAATAAAAGGAAGAAATAATAGTTTTCCAATATTAATAGGTATTTGAGAAAGGTTAGAGGTGTGCCATTTTAGCATGCCTCTTACTTTTTTAGCCAGTTAGGGATGTATAATACGTTAAGTGCGAATCACACATTTTAGTGTAATCCGCACTTATTAATAAAGATTGTTTGTATGTCTTTTTTTTATGCGTCGATATTTGCGTAAGTCGCATTCTTTTCGATGAAGTCACGGCGTGGAGTCACATCATCACCCATCAGCATGGAGAAGATATAGTCAGCCTCGGCAGCGTTCTCGATGCTCACCTGCTTCAGGATACGGTTCTCGGGGTTCATGGTAGTCTCCCACAATTGCTCGGGATTCATCTCGCCAAGACCTTTATAACGCTGTGTGTGGATACCGCCTTCGCTACCTCCACCATACTTCTCGATGAAGCGCATACGATCCTCTTCGGTGTAGCAATACTCCTTCACCTTACCCTTGCTGCACAGATAGAGCGGCGGGTTGGCAATATAGAGATGGCCACCTTGGATGAGTTGCGGCATATAGCGGTAAAAGAGGGTCATTACAAGGGTGTCAATGTGTCGTCCATCGACGTCGGCATCGGTCATGATGATGACCTTGTTGTAGCGTATTTTATCGATGTTAGCCACTTTGCTGTCTTCACCATCCACACCGAAACGTATGCCTAATGCCTGGATAATATTGTTTACCTCGTCACTTTCGAATGCTTTGTGCCACATGGCTTTCTCTACGTTCAGAATTTTACCGCGCAGAGGCAGGATGGCTTGAAATTCCCGGCTTCGTCCTTGCTTGGCCGATCCACCGGCGGAGTCTCCCTCTACGAGGAATAGTTCGCATCTTTCCGGATCACGTGATGAACAGTCGGCCAATTTGCCTGGCAGTCCGCCACCGCTCATGGGATTTTTGCGCTGTACGCTTTCGCGGGCTTTTCGTGCGGCAATACGTGCTGTTGCAGCCAACACCACTTTATCAACGATTACTTTGGCTTCTTTGGGGTGTTCCTCCAAGTAGTAAGTGAGGGCTTCGCTTACGGCTTGCTGTACAGCACCCATTACTTCGTTGTTACCTAACTTGGTTTTGGTCTGTCCTTCAAACTGAGGTTCGGCCACCTTCACAGAGATGACAGCGATAAGCCCCTCGCGGAAGTCCTCACCCGCAATCTCCACCTTGGCTTTTTCCAATGCCTTACTGTCTTCGGCATACTTTTTCAAAGTACGGGTCAAAGCCATACGGAAGCCGGCTTCGTGCGTACCGCCTTCAATGGTGTTGATGTTGTTCACGTATGAATGGAGATTTTCGCGGTAGGAGGTATTATACATGA
Source organism: uncultured Bacteroides sp. (assembly GCA_964614555.1). Taxonomy (GTDB): domain Bacteria; phylum Bacteroidota; class Bacteroidia; order Bacteroidales; family Bacteroidaceae; genus Phocaeicola_A. Next base: position 1,029 of record CAZTPB010000030.1, on the reverse strand, counting down.
TTGCGCATTCGATGGGCACGCCCTGCTTCTCGGTATTGATGTAGATGACATCTTGTATGAGCTTGTCGTACGACGAATTGAGGAAACGGACAAACTCCTTCAGTCCCTCTTCCGAATAGAAGGTCTCCTGCTTGAAGTTGCCCTCCTCGTCCACCTCACGACGGTCGGTCAGCGAAATGGTGATGCCGGCATTCAGGTAAGCCAACTCGCGCAAGCGTGCCTGCAAGATGTTGTACTTGTATTCGGTAGTCATATTGAATATGTCAGCATCCGGCCAGAACTGTTGGCGTGTACCGGTGATGTCAGTTTCGCCCACCACCTCTACAGCCGTCACTGGCTTTCCGCAAGAGTATTCCTGCTGGTGGATCTTACCGTCGCGATGTACCTGTGTAATCATCTTGGTTGAAAGTGCATTCACACATGATACACCCACACCATGCAGGCCGCCCGACACCTTGTAAGAGCCTTTGTCAAACTTACCTCCGGCATGCAACACAGTCATTACTACCTCCAGGGCCGACTTATGTTCTTTCGGGTGCATATCTACGGGGATACCACGTCCGTTATCCTGTACAGTGATGGAGTTGTCCTCGTTGATAGTCACTTCGATGTGTGTACAATACCCGGCAAGGGCCTCGTCGATAGAGTTATCCACTACCTCATACACCAAGTGGTGCAATCCCTTTTCGCCGGTGTCACCGATATACATTGCAGGGCGTTTACGCACAGCCTCCAAGCCTTCTAACACTTGGATATTACTGGCTGAATAGTCTGCCCCATTGTTCAGCAATTCTTGTTCTTCTGCCATTTTATTCTTGTTTGTTTAGTTTTCAATTACAGCACTTAGTATCCACTTTTCCCTTTCGGACACAAAAGCAAGCAAAGATACACATTTTCGCGCAAATGAACAAAGAAAAAATGAAAAAAGACATAGGAATGTAAAGACTTCCAATAGGCTGAAACGCTTCTTATTCAAGGGAGGTTCTATAAATTAGCTTGCGAGGATTTGCTTCGGATTTTTGAGGATTT
>CAZTPB010000029.1:0-15898 GCA_964614555.1 uncultured Bacteroides sp. | reverse complement strand
AAAGATAAGAAACATTTCGTATTTCGGGGTTATTTGATTGCAAAAAAGAATCAGGTCGGATGTGATAAAAAGGGTATTTGTTTATAAAATGAAAAAAACTGCCAATGTTGCTTGTCAATTGCAATAAAAAGTGTAATTTTGTCAGTCATTAATATAAGGGCAAGTATGATAACACCGGAAATACAGCAAGTTAAATTGAGATTTGGCGTCATCGGTAACGCTGATGGGTTGAATCGTGCCATAGACATAGCCATGCAGGTTGCTCCGACCGATCTTTCAGTTCTCATAACGGGAGAGAGTGGTGTCGGAAAGGAGACATTTCCGAAAATTATTCATGAGTACAGTCGGCGGAAGCACAGTAGAAAATATATTGCGGTAAATTGTGGCGCTATACCTGAAGGTACCATTGACTCTGAACTGTTCGGTCATGAAAAAGGGGCTTTTACGGGTGCTTTAGGTGAACGGTTGGGCTATTTTGGAGAAGCTAACGGAGGAACTATATTTCTTGATGAGGTGGGTGAACTTCCTTTGGCTACACAAGCCCGATTGTTGCGTGTGTTGGAGAGTGGCGAATATATTCGTGTCGGTTCGTCGAAAGTGGAAAAGACAGATGTGCGTATTGTAGCTGCGACCAATGTCAATCTGATGGAAGCCATAGCTGAAGGGCGTTTCAGGGAAGATTTGTTCTATCGCCTGAATACAGTACCTATTACTATTCCGCCTTTGCGTGAGCGTGGGGAGGATATTGTGTTGCTTTTTCGGAAGTTTGCCAACGACTTTGCAGAGACCTATCGTATGCCGGCTATTCAATTGACAGAGGCTGCACAGCAGAGCTTGAAAAGCTATCCTTGGCCAGGTAATGTGCGGCAACTGAAGAATGTGACGGAACAGATTTCCATCATTGAACGTAACCGTGAAATAACTCCTGAAATTTTGGAGGCATACATTCCTGAGCAACCGGTGTCGCATATGCCGGCGTTGGTACGGGGAGGCCGTAATGCTTCTTCTGGCAAAACTTTTGAAAGCGAACGTGAGATTCTCTATCAGATATTGTTTGATTTGCGCAGGGATGTGACAGAATTAAAGAAACTGGTGCATTCAAATCTGGGTCAGAGGCAACCGGTAGAGACACAGCAAACGTCCTATTATGCCGATGAACAACCGCCGATACGTTATCCGATGTCTTCATCGCAGGAACATGCAATACCTGCCACAATCAATATCCACAAAACAGCATCAATGCAGCCTAAGGTTGTGGATACCGATTCTGACATTCAGGATACGGAAGAATATGTGGAGGAGTCGTTGTCACTCAATGACCTGGAACGTGATATGATAAGAAAAGCTTTAGAGAAACATCATGGCAAACGTAAGTTGGCGGCTAAAGATTTGCATATCTCTGAACGAACTCTTTACCGGAAGATTAAAGAATATGGATTGGATTAAAAAAGAATATCATAGAGGAATAGCCTTGCTGATGGTGTGGATGTTGGTGGCGGCTTGTAGTGTATCATACAAGTTCAATGCTTCTTCTATCAATTATGACAAGGTAAAAACTATCACAATAGAGGACTTTGCCAACCGGGCGTCTTATGTCTGGGGGCCGATGGCTTCCATGTTCAATACGGAGTTGCAAGATATTTTTGTGCAGCAGACCCGGCTGCAGCAGGTCAAGCGTGGTGGGGATTTATTGCTTTCTGGCGAAATAGTAGCTTATGACCAATATAACAAGTCTATTTCAGCGGAGGGGTATTCATCAGTGGTGGAACTGAAGATGGTGGTAAATGTTCGCTTTACCAATAACACAAACCATACGGAGGATTTTGAACGGACGTTCTCTGCTACGTGTGAATACGATGCGACCCAGCAATTGACGGCCGTACAGGAGGAGCTGGTGACGCAGATGATAGATGAGATTACAGAACAGATATTCAATGCCACAGTTGCAAATTGGTAAATGCTTATGATGCTGAATATTTCCGAACTGATAGCTCATCCTGAAAAGTTGACGGATAAACTGGTCTTGCATGAGTTGCGTGAACTGATTGCGGCCTATCCTTATTATCAGGTGGCCCGACTGCTTTATCTTAAAGGACTTTATTTGAATCACGATCAGAATTTCGGTGAAGAACTTCGGCGGACGGCTTTTTATGTAGCCGATCGGAGGAACTTGTTTCAGCTTATAGAAGGCAACTACTATACGCTGAAACCTGTGCCGAGAAAATTCCATCCGCAGGATTCAGAGGAGGAGGGGGCAGATCGTACACAAGTGCTGATTGATGCGTTTTTAGATGGACTTCCTGTGTCGGAAGACGAAAACGGGGAGGCATTGTCGTTGCTGGATGACAATGTACTCAGTGCAGATTATGTTACTTATATGCTGCGTGAAGAAAATCTCCTCAGTGGTGAACAAGAAAAGGAAAAGGTGGAGGAACGGCAGATGGAAGGTCATCGGTTGATAGATGAATTCATCAAAAAAACAGACAGAAAAGAGACCTTTTCTGAGGATGTGATGTCAGAGGGGATAGTTACAGAGCAAATGGAAGATTTGTCCCCGATAGAGGAAGATGAAAGCTATTTCACGGAAACATTGGCTAAAATTTATATAAAACAGCACAGATATTCCAAGGCTCTTGAAATTATTAGGCGATTAAGTTTGAAATATCCAAAAAAAAATGCTTACTTTGCAGACCAAATTCGTTTTTTGGAGAAACTGATAGAGAATTCAACAGAATAATAATAATAAAATAAAATAAACAAAGAGATGTACGTGATTTTGATTGTATTGATTGTGTTTACCGCTATCCTATTGTGCGGTGTTGTAATGATTCAGAATTCCAAAGGTGGTGGATTGGCCTCATCGTTTGCGTCTTCCAACCAGATAATGGGAGTACGCAAAACTACAGACTTTCTTGAGAAGTTTACGTGGGGATGTGCAGTTGTGATGGTTGTGCTGAGTGTAGCTACGGCCTATGTGTTGCCTCATGCTACGATGGGTTCTCAATCGGTGTATGAGGATGAAGCTCAGCAGGAAAATGTTGTTAATCCTTTGACTGCCCCCGGGTTTGATGCGCCTGCTGAAGAACCGGCTGCTGATGTGCAGGAATAATATGGAGTGAGTCAGAAGCTGATAGAACTACAAAAGGTATTAGTCCCCGTCAATTTTTCAGAGATTGGCGGGGATGATTTTTTTGTGTTAATTCATGCAGGACATTTTAGAGGAGAAAGGGGTGGGGTTTCTATCAAGTGCAAACGTTTTTTCTATCATTTTTAATGAATAGAGTCGTTTTTTTAAGCATTTTATTTGGAAGTAAAGAAAAAAAGTTGGATATTTGTATCGTTAAACAATAGATAACCAAACAGCGTCATTAAAACTGTGTAATATGAGTGAGTTAGAAAACAAACAAGAGGATGTTAAGACTGAAGTAAGAAGACCTTATAACATCCGTGACAGAAAACCTAAAGAAGCCGCTTATCGTTCATTGATTAGAGCTGAATTGGCTGATGAGTTGTACGATAAGATTCTGAATATTATTGTTGTTCAGAAGAAATATAAAGACCCTGATTATTCTGCAAAGGATTTGGCTAAAGAATTGAATACAAACACCCGTTATCTTTCGGCTGTAGTCAATTCACGATTCGGCATGAATTATTCTTGTTTATTGAATGAATATCGTGTGAAAGATGCGGCTCATTTGTTGACCGACAAACGGTATGAAGACAAAAATATTGAAGAAATTAGTGCCATGGTCGGTTTTGCTAATCGCCAGTCATTCTATGCAGCTTTCTACAAAAATATGGGTGAGACGCCCAATAGCTATAGAAAAAAGCACACGGAAGAGAAGGAAAAAAAGAGTGCTGGAAAGAAGACAACCAAAACTACTGGAAAGAAGACGAGAAAGTCAGCCGATAAGAAATAATTTTAGTTTGATATTAACGAAGAAAGCGGGGGATTGTCACATGAATAAGTGCGATGATTCCCCCTCTCTTTTTGGTCAGGTGAATTTAAAGCAATATAATAATGAGGAACAAAATCATTCAATTTACTATGATGGCAACATTGCTTACTGCGTGTGACAACCGGCAAACTGCATCGGTTGCGGACGAGTTCAATTATGCAGACGAACATTTTGCAGATTTGCAGATGCTCCGTTATAAGGTGCATGGGTTTGAAGAACTTTCATTGAAGCAGAAAGAGTTGGTTTATTATTTGTCAGAGGCGGCTTTGGAGGGACGTGATATTTTATTTGATCAGAATGGCAAGTATAACTTGACTATCCGCAAGATGTTGGAGACGGTATATACTGATTATCAGGGAGACAAGGCTGACTCCAATTTTGTGAATCTGACTACCTATCTCAAGCGTGTCTGGTTCTCAAACGGCATTCATCACCATTACGGTAGCGAGAAGTTTGTGCCCGGTTTTACTGCAGATTTCTTTAGGGCGGCTCTGAATGGTGTCGATGCAGAGAAATTGCCACTGGCGGATGGGCAGACGGTTGACCAATTGTGCGACGAGATATTTCCCGTCATCTTCGACCCCGCTATCATGCCCAAGCGTGTCAATCAGTCTGATGGAGAAGACCTCATACTGACCTCCGCATGCAACTATTATGACGGAGTGACTCAGCAGGAAGCGGAGGATTTCTACCTTAAAATGAAGGATGTGAATGACCCGCAGCCTGTGATGTATGGCATGAATAGCCGTTTGGTGAAGGAGAATGGAAAGGTTCTGGAGAAAGTCTGGAAGGTAGGAGGCCTCTATTCGCCTGCCATAGAAAAGATAGTCGGGTGGTTGGAAAAGGCTGCAGTTGTGGCTGAAAATGACCGGCAGAAGGCTGTGATAGAAAAATTGATTCAGTTTTATAGAGACGGAGATCTGAAGACATTTGATGAATATGCCATCACTTGGGTGAAGGATTTGGATTCGCGTGTGGATTTTGTCAATTGCTTTACTGAAAGCTACGGTGACCCTCTTGGCATGAAGGCCAGCTGGGAGTCTATTGTCAACTTCAAGGATTTGGAGGCTACGAAACGCACAGAGACCATCAGTGCCAATGCTCAGTGGTTTGAAGACCATTCGCCGGTGGATGGCCGTTTCAAGAAAGAGACGGTAAAGGGAGTCAGTGCCAAAGTTATCACCGCTGCTATTCTTGGAGGAGACCTTTATCCGTCAACAGCCATTGGCATCAACTTGCCCAACTCCAATTGGATACGTAGCGTGCATGGGTCGAAGTCGGTGACTATAGGCAATCTGACTGATGCTTATAGTAAGGCAGCCCGTGGCAATGGCTTTACACAAGAATTTGTCATCTCGCCGACTGAAATAGGTTGGATGGAAACTTATGGAGACCTTACAGATAATTTGCATACCGACCTTCATGAATGTCTTGGACATGGTTCAGGAAAACTTCTTCCCGGTGTTGACCCTGATACGCTGAAAGCTTATGGCTCTACCATTGAAGAAGCGCGCGCTGATCTTTTCGGACTTTATTATTTGGCTGATGACAAACTGGTTGAGTTGGGACTGACTCCCAATAAGGAGGCTTACAAGGCACAATATTACAGTTATATGATGAACGGTCTGATGACCCAGCTTGTCCGAATCGACTTGGGCAATACCATTGAAGAGGCTCATATGCGTAACCGTGCTCTCATCGCTCGTTGGGTGATGGAGAAGGGGGCGGCCGACAATGTCGTAGAGTTTGTCAAGAAAGAGGGAAAGACCTATGTGCAGGTGAACGATTACGAGAAGTTGCGCAACCTTTTCGGACAACTGCTGGCTGAAATCCAACGCATCAAGTCGGAAGGAGACTTTGCCGCTGCCCGCGACATTGTGGAGAACTATGCAGTGAAGATTGATCCCGTGCTTCATGCCGAGGTGCTCGACCGCTATAAGAAGTTGAACCTTGCTCCGTACAAGGGATTCATCAATCCTGTATATAAAGCGGTAACAGACGCTGAGGGCAACATTACTGATGTGACCATCGACTACACCGAAGGCTACGCTGAACAGATGCTCCGCTATAGCAAGGAGTATGCTAATTTGCCCTACCGTAACTAAATAATCAGTTACGGGCCACAAGCTACGAGTGATGAGTGAGTCATACCGGCATAGCTCTGGCACTTGTAGCTTGTAGCTCGTAACTTGTAACTAAAAAATATGGATACCCACGAAACCGTCAAAGATATCAAGGCGCAATTCCGCCTCTTTATGAATGGAGCCGTCTCGCAGAGTATGCGCGAGCAAGGCATCGACTATAAGTTGAACTTCGGCATCGAACTCCCCCGTCTGAAAGAAATTTCTCTCAAGTATGAAAAGAATCACCACCTTGCACAAGCATTATGGAAAGAGAATGTCCGAGAGTGTAAGATATTGGCCGCCATGCTCCAACCGGTAGAAGATTTCCTGCCGGAGATAGCCGACATTTGGGTGGAGACTATTGAGCGTCAGGAGATAGCCGAACTTACCTGCATGAATCTTTTCCAGCACCTCCCTTATGCTTCGGAGAAGGTTTTTCAGTGGATGGCTGATGAGCGGGAATCCTTTCAGGTGTGTGGTTTCTTTACATTGGCCCGTCTCTTTATGCAAGGCATTTGTATAGATGAACGGGCAGAAAATGAATTTCTTGACCAAGCAATGGCTACCCTATGCAATTTGCCGGAAGCTCATCGTCCGGCTCATGCAGCCTTTGTCGCTTTGCGTGCCTATGCCACTCATAATGCAACCCGGGCAGGCAAGGTGTTGAAACTGACGAGTCCTTTGGCACAAGCGGACAACGAACGCCTGAAAAATTATTATGCCTTGTTGAAGCAAGAACTTTGAATACCTCTTTTTTGTGAGAGGAAGGATGATAGGCTTTTCTGCAAATTTCTGCAAAAAATCTTTCCTATTCCACTAAAATGCTTTAACTTTGTGCGCGTTCGCAAATCGAAATGGAAACAGAAAGTATAAAAGATACTGTAAGACAGTTATTTACGGAATATCTGCGTGTTAACGGACATCGAAAGACTTCCGAACGATACGCTATACTTGATACTATCTATTCCATTAAAGGGCATTTTGATATAGAAACTTTGCACGATATGATGATTAATGAAGAAAAATTTCGGGTCAGTCGTGCTACCGTCTATAACACCATCGAACTGTTGCTGGATGCCAAGTTGGTCATCAAACATCAGTTCGGAAATTCTTCACAATACGAACGCTCCTATAATATGGGCACTCATCACCATCTTATTTGTACAGAGTGTGGCAAGGTGTCCGAATTGCAGAACAACGAATTGCAGCAAGCTATATCCCACTCGCCCATGAAGCGTTTTCAGATGTCGCACTATTCCTTATATATATATGGGATATGCGGCAAATGTGCCACGCAAAGAAAACGAAAGAAAAAACAATAAAATAATAATTCGATAAAAAACATGAAAGTAGATGTTTTGTTAGGCCTCCAATGGGGCGATGAAGGTAAAGGTAAGGTTGTGGATGTGCTGACCCCCAACTATGATGTGGTAGCACGTTTTCAGGGTGGTCCCAATGCCGGACACACGTTGGAGTTTGAAGGGCAGAAATATGTGCTCCGTTCCATTCCTTCAGGAATCTTTCAGGGCGATAAGGTGAATATTATAGGTAATGGTGTCGTGCTTGACCCCGCTCTTTTCAAAGGCGAGGCAGAGGCTCTTGAAGCTTCCGGCCATTCTTTGAAAGAACGTTTGCATATTTCCAAGAAGGCACATCTGATTCTGCCCACCCATCGCGTGCTTGATGCTGCTTATGAAGCTGACAAGGGAGCTGACAAGGTAGGTACTACCGGAAAGGGCATCGGCCCCACCTATACGGACAAAGTCAGTCGTACGGGTGTGCGTGTAGGTGATATTCTGTCGTCTGATTTTGATGCCATCTATGCAAAGGCAAAGGCGCGTCACGAAGCCATACTGAAGAATCTCAACTACACTTATGACATTGCAGAAATGGAGCAGGCTTTCATGCAGGGAGTCGCTTATTTGCGTCAGTTCAATTTGGTCGATAGCGAACATGAAATAAACAATTTGCTGAAAGCTGGAAAGAGTGTGTTGTGCGAAGGTGCCCAAGGCACCTTGTTGGATGTGGATTTCGGTTCTTACCCCTTTGTCACTTCATCCAATACGATTTGCGCCGGAGCTTGTACCGGATTGGGTATCGGGCCTAACAAGATTGGCAATGTCTATGGCATCATGAAGGCATACTGTACCCGTGTGGGCAGCGGTCCGTTCCCTACAGAACTGTTTGACGAAACAGGCAGACTTATCCGCGACTTGGGGCATGAGTATGGTGCCGTTACCGGGCGTGAGCGCCGTTGTGGCTGGATTGATCTGGTCGCTTTGAAGTATGCCATCATGGTGAATGGGGTCACTCAATTGATTATGATGAAGAGCGATGTTCTCGACCAGTTTGAGACAATCAAGGCTTGTGTGGCTTACCGCATCAATGGCGAGGAGGTGACAGACTTCCCCTATGATATCACCGAAGGTGTAGAACCCATTTATGTAGAATTGCCAGGCTGGAAGACCGATATGACACGTATGACCGATGAGGCCGAGTTCCCCGAGGAATTCAATGCCTATGTGTCTTTCTTGGAGGAGGAATTGGAGACCCCGATCAAGATTATTTCTATCGGGCCTGACCGTGCACAGACAATTGTGCGCTATACGGAGGAGATGGAAGAGGTATGACCTGACGTTCTGTCAGTCGGAATTATAGAAATAGAATAACTAATGTTATAATTTGACAAAAAAACAGCGGATGATGAGAGCCATTCGCTGTTTTTCTTTATATTTGGCATATGGTTTGTACATTGTAGTAATGAACGTAATAACTTAATTAAAAGAAAAAGGATATGTCAACTTATTGGATTTTATTCATTGGAATCGCCTTGCTGAGTTATTTGGTGCAGGCAAATTTGGATCACAAGTTCAAAAAATACTCCCGTATTCCTTTGGGGAATGGGATGACCGGTCGTGATGTGGCGGAGAGGATGCTGCATGACAACGGCATATATGATGTGCGCGTTATCAGTACTCCGGGGCGTCTGACCGACCATTACAATCCTACGGACAAGACCGTCAATCTGAGTGAAGGGGTATATGCCAGCGATAGTGTGGCTGCGGCAGCTGTAGCTGCTCATGAGTGCGGACATGCCGTACAGCATGCAGCGGCTTATGGTCCGCTGAAGATGCGTTCGTCATTGGTGCCCATTGTCTCGGCTGCTTCCAAGTGGGTTACTTGGGTGTTGTTGGCGGGTATTATTCTTGTGCAGACTTTCCCACAAGTGTTGTTGGCGGGTATTATTCTTTTTGCCAGCACCACATTGTTCAGTTTTGTCACGTTGCCGGTGGAGATAGATGCCAGCCGTCGCGCCCTTGCATGGCTCAATCGGGCAGGAGTGACCAATGCCGGCAATCATGGGCAGGCACGTAGTGCACTTACCTCTGCGGCCTATACCTATGTGGTGGCAGCACTCAGTTCATTGGCCACATTGATTTACTACGTCATGATTTACATGGGGCGTAGGGATTAAGTCTCAGTGTCCGGATGCTATAGGACACTATTGTCTTAAATCCAGACCATCCAATATATCCTGATACAGGCTGATGGCTTCGGCTATCTCTTGTGTCAGGATATATTCGTTTGCAGTGTGCGAGCGCGAACTGCTGCCCGGCCCCATCTTCAGCGAGGGGAAGCGCATGAGGGCTTGGTCGGAAAGGGTGGGCGAGCCGAAAGGGGTGCGTCCTAAACCGATGATTCGTTGCACCAGCGGATGTTCTTCTGCTATCCGTGAAGAGTTCAGCCGGAAAGAGCGCGCCTTGGCCTCTCCTTCTATCTGTTGGCAAATGCGGGTGTAGAGCTCTTCGTTGCTGTATAATTCATTGCTGCGGATATCTACCACGAAGGTGCAACTGTCGGGCACCACATTGTGTTGTGTGCCTGCATTTATTTGAGTCACTGTCATTTTTACATTGCCCAACATAGGGGAAGTGCGTTCCCACTGATGGCTGCGAAACCATTCGATGTCCTTCATGGCCTTGTAGATGGCGTTGTCTCCCTCTTCGCGTGCAGCATGACCGGCTCGTCCGTGGGCAGTAATGTCAAGCACCATCAGCCCTTTTTCCGCAATGGCCGGTTGCATGTCGGTAGGTTCTCCTACAATGGCCACACTGATGGGAGGCAGCAACGGGAGTACTCTCTCTATGCCTTGTTTGCCGGACACTTCCTCTTCGCAGGAAGCCAAAAATATCAGGTTGTATTTCTGCTTGTGTGTGCACAGGTGTCTGAATGCTTGTAGCAGCGATACCAGGCTGGCACCGGCATCGTTGCTTCCTAAGCCATAGAGCCTTCCATCTTGTTCGGTAGGGGAATAGGGGTCGAGCGTCCATCCGGCTACAGGCTTCACAGTGTCGATGTGCGAATTGAGGAGCAGGGTGGGGAGGGTCTTGTCGAAGTTTTTGCTGATGGTCCACACGTTGTTTCCTGCACGGTGAGTCTGTAGCCCCAGTTCTTCCATGTATTTTTGCAGGCAGTCGGCTGCAGCCTTTTCATTGCGGCTTGTCGAAGGGATGGCGATGAGCCGCTTCAGCAGTCCGACAGCCTCTTGGGTATATTGTCCGTTGGTCATTAGTCTTTCTTGTTTTTCTGTTCTTGCTGCAAAGATACGTCTTTTTGTGGAAACAGCCTGTCTGTTCGGGCCTTATTTCTGTTTCAAATGCCATTCTTCCCTGTTTTGTCGTCTGCTGCCGATACGATGGAAGTTCGCTGCCAATACCGTGGCAGGACTTTGCCAAGCCTTTGGCAGAAGACTGCCACGGTATTGGCAGACGTCTGCCAAACGGCGGTGGCAGTCTTAGCTTGTATGTTCTTTGGGGAAATTCACCAGATAAAGCGTCTCTGTGGCACGGGTGAAGGCGGTATATAGCCAGCGGAAGTAGTCGGGCGTAAGCATCTCCTCAGTGATGTATCCTTGGTCGATGAATACTTTCTTCCATTGTCCGCCCTGTGCCTTGTGGCAGGTGATGGCATAGGCATATTTCACTTGCAGGGCATTGAAGTAGGGGTCTTCTTTCAGTTTCTTCATGCGGTCGCGTTTGAGGGGGATGTCTGCATAGTCTTCCATGACGGCGTTGAAGAGCCCGTTGCTCTGTTCCTGCGACAAGGCAGGTCCTTCTGATTGCAGGGTGTCGAGCAGTACATTGGCTTCCAGTTCGAAGTCGTCATAGTCAGGAAACCGGAGGGTGACGTCGGCAAATCGGAATCCGTACAGCTCACGGCAGTGTCGGACGCGGTGTACCCTGGCGATGTCTCCGTTGGCGATGAAGTCCATCTCTTTGTATTTCTCCGCCCAATGGTAGTTGTTCTTGGCTACCATCACCAGGTCTCCGCTGCCCAGTTCCTCCTCCCGGTAAAGGATACGCCCCCTTATACCATTATTATATATAGTGGCCCGCTTGTTTGAGCGGCAGATTACCATGGTCTCGTCAAGTCCTGCTTTTGCGTAGCACTCTTCCAGTGTTTCTATCAGTTCATTGCCGGGCAGGTACCGGATGTCGGCAAATCCCGTCAGGCGGAAAGTCGGAGCAGTCCGCACTTGGCCGGTGGCTATCAGGTGTCTCAGCTGGGTGGCATTCCATAAGATGCCTGATTGGTCCAGTTGGCGTACCACTTGTGTGAGGTCAAATTCCTCCACCTGTATGCCGTATCCCTTCATCATCTCTCCTGACAATGCCGGACTCTCTTCTTCCCCTACAGGAGGCAATTGTGCCGTGTCGCCAAGCAACAGCAGGCGGCATCCTTCTCCGGCATAGACATAGTTTGCAAGGTCGTCCAGCAGGCGTCCGCTTCCGAAAACGGCTCCTGACAAGCCGTCGTTGGCAATCATCGAAGCTTCATCCACAATGAAGAGTGTGTGCTGGTGCAGGTTGTCGTTCAGCATATAGTTCCCTCCCTCTCCGTTGAATGTCTTCTGCCGGTATATTTTCTTGTGTATGGTGTAGGCCGTATGTCCGGCATATTGTGAAAAAACTTTAGCCGCCCGTCCCGTCGGAGCCATCAGCACTACCCGTTGCTCCAACTTGTCCAGCAGGCGCACCAGTGCACCCACCAATGAAGTCTTTCCGGTGCCGGCATATCCACGTAGGATGAAGAGTCCTTGCCGGTCGCCTGAAAGTACAAAAGCTGACAGCCTTTGTATGGCTTCATTTTGCTCAAGCGTCGGTTTGAAACCGAAATTTTTCTTAAATTCTTCTATAAAATAGTCATTTATCATCTTTTAAAAACAAAAATCTTCAAGAACATTCGTTAATTAGATTTATTTGCGTTATTTTTGCGGCACGAATATAAACTAAAAAAATGAAATATTATCATGAAAGTAGTAATTAATTGCATTTTGGCCCTCTGTGTGGTAGGTTTGCTCTATTTGTGTGTGGGCAGCATCATGGGACCGTTGAATTTTGACAAAGAAAAGGGAATCAGACAAAGTGCCATCGTAGAAAGTCTGATAAACATTCGAGAGGCGCAGGTGAATTATCGCAACATCAAAAAAGGTGGATATTGTGATAATTTGGACTCTTTGATTGCCTTTGTGAAGACTGCCAAGTTGCCCATTGTGAAGAAAGAGGGTGAATTGACAGACGAGCAGATGGAGAACGGTATCACCGAAGCTTCAGCTGTGGCTATGATTGAAAAGGCCCGTGCGACCGGCAAGTGGGACGAAGTGAAGAAGAACAAGCTGGAAGGCTTTAGCCGTGATACATTGTATGTCAGCTTGAAGGATTCTATTTTCGGAAAGGGATTCAATGCCGACTCTATGGCATTCGTTCCTTATGGCAATGGTGCCAAATTTGAAATGGAGACCCGTGTGGACTCTACCCGCTCAGGTACACCGCTCTATCTGTTTGAGGCCAGAACTCCGTTCGAAGTGTGGTTGAGCGACCTGAACAAGCAGGAACTCGTCAACCTGATAGACAAGACAGAGAAAATGGACCGTTATTGTGGCTTGAAGGTAGGTGATGTAGAAGAGCCTAACAATAACGCTGGTAACTGGGAATAATGATGCGCGTATTGGAAGAGTTGACAGACTCCATGCAGCATATACTATCCATCCGCCTCAGTGCGGATGGATTTTCTTTTTCAGTCCTCAATCCGTCGGACGACAGTTCGTTCCTTTATATGCCCTATGCTGTTGACCCCTCGGTCTCTTTGACGGCCAATGTCAAGCGGATGGTGGCCGATAATAATGAATTCCTGCATCGTCCCTTCATGCGCACGAATATCCTGGTGGATACTGCAGCCTACACATTGATACCTTTCGAACTGTTTGAGGACGAACAGGCCGAAGATATCTTTTATCACTGTCATCCGCGTCGTCCTAACGAGACCATTCTTTATAACATACTCGACCGGAGCAATGTAGTGGTGGTTTTTGCAATGGACAAAAGCACTTGCAGCCTGATTGATGAGCATTTTCCCGGAGCACGCATCTTTGCCGCAGTGAGTCCGCTCATCGAACATTGTTCGCTGAAGAGCCGTATGGGTAACAACCGCAAGATGTATCTCTATCTGCAACGTCGTACAGTCGATGTCATGGCCTATGAGTATGGCATCCCTCAGTTTGTCAATACATTCTCCAATCGGGGCGGTTCAGACATACTCTATTATGCCCTGAATGTATGGAAGCTGTTGGACTTCAGTCAGAGTCACGACGAACTTTATCTGATAGGTGGTGCTTTTGCAGACGATGCTTTGGTTGAGGGGTTGCGTAAATTCGTCAAGACAGTTTCGGTTGTCCATCCTTCTGCCGAATTCAACCGCTCCTTGCTGGCAAAGGAGGAAGAGGTGCCTTATGATATGCAGACATTATTGTTGGGAAATTTGTAACAGATTCTTAAGGAGAGAGAATTTTTAGCTATGCGGGTAATCAGTGGAATATACAAGCGTCGGCGTTTTGAAGTGCCCCGTTCGTTCAAGGCACGTCCGACAACAGATTTTGCCAAGGAAAATCTGTTTAATGTACTTATGGGATATATTGATTTTGAAGAACAAGTGTCGGCACTCGATCTTTTTGCAGGTACAGGGAGTATCAGTCTGGAGCTTGTTTCGCGTGGATGTGACCGGGTGGTCTCCATCGAGAAGGATCGGCAGCATTATGCTTTTATCTGTCAAGTGATGCGGGAGGTGAAGACAGAAAAGTGCATACCTGTTTGCGGAGATGTCTTTCGCTATATAGCCCGTTGTGGCGAGCAGTTCGACTTTATATTTGCCGACCCTCCCTATGCGCTCAAGGAACTTGCGCAATTGCCTGATCTTATCTTCACCCACCAGCTTCTCAAGGTTGATGGCCTTTTCGTCTTGGAGCATGGAAAAGACCTGCGTTTCGATACTCATCCCCATTTTGTGGAGCATCGTGCCTATGGCAGTGTCAATTTCTCGATTTTCAAGTAGGGATAAGTGGCAGTCCTATATAATGAGAAAAGCGGGAGAGGTGCAGTCGTAGCGTAGAGTGAAGAAGGTGCTAAATACAAATAAGACAAAAAAACGGGTGCTTTATTTGTTATCAATGAAATTATCTCTATCTTTGCATATTAACAAAAACAGGTGATATGAGCGACAAGAAGTACACCGACCTATTTGGTAGAATTGTTGAAAAGTCGTCATTACGACCTTAAGGGCATTGAAGGGGTAATCGTAGGTGAAAAGGTTTTGAGCGGAGTGGATGCTGCCGATACGGATGTCCTCCCTGTTATTTACCAGAGTGGATATTTGACAATCAAAGGATATAATCCGCGTTTTAGGACCTATACGTTAGGTTTTCCCAACAAAGAGGTGGAAGAAGGATTTGTTGATTTCCTCTAAATATCAATTACATCATCAGACAAATGGGTCAGAATATTGATTTCAGTATCCTGTCCCATCTTAATTCATTCGTATTTTTGTCTATTGAATAGGGTATGAAATCTACAATCCCTACGATATATTCTTCCGGAACAAAACCCCAGTAACGGGAATCACGCGAATTCATCACATTGTCTCCACAGGTGAAATAATAGTTATGCGTAAAAATGTGGTACTCCAATGGGGTGTCACCGGCAAGTACCTGCCCTTCTGCTGAAACAGAAACACGCTTTCCTGTCTCAAATTCTATGATTGTTGAATATAACAAGATGTTATCTGCATTCAAATGTATGACATCCCCTTTTCTGGGTACGTATATCGGACCAAAATTTTTTATTGTCCATGGAAACTTTTCATAGGACTTTGGAATTGTATATTTCCCTTTTTCAGGAAGCATCTCTTCAGGAATCCTGTTAAACTCATCCTGCACTTCCTTGTTCCCAAGCGTACCTTTGTGATTACTGTTCTTGTAATAACCATCTACAGCACTGATGCTGTCTCCCGGTAATGCTACACACCTTTTGGCATACACATAATTGATCTTGAATGCTATCTTTTTCTTGTTTATGGGATAGTTGAATATCAGAATATCGTTTCGGTCCACCTTCCTTATTCCTCTTGTGCGCCACGACTGTAGCGTGCTGTTTTTGATGGAATCTATATCGTTGTAGATACGTGCTCCCGCAATCAGTTTGTTTACCCATACCCTGTCACCTACTTGCAATGTAGGTGACATGGAATCACTCGGAATGATGAATTGGTCTGATATAAAAATTCTGATCAGGTAGTGAGCAACCACTAAGACTATGACCGCGCAGGATATGTACAGCGACAGGTCTATTACCTTGTTCAAGTATCTGATTATTGCTTTCATCTTTATTTATCAGGTATGATTCGATTTTAATATCCATCTTCAAACACCCACACCTCATCTATTATCCCGTTATCCACCATGGTTGCTCCATTGTGGGGATTGCG
>CAZTPB010000028.1:0-16172 GCA_964614555.1 uncultured Bacteroides sp. | reverse complement strand
GTCACAACCAATATGGTCACTATGACAAATAACACCCATCCTGCCGTCTGTGCATGTCGCCCCATGAAAGCTGTAAGGTCGGCATAATCCAAATTATTGTTCTTTACGAAAGGAATGGTTGTCTGCGTCGATTTCTTGTTCTCCGCCCGATGCACCACTTCGGTGTGTGTACCTTCTCCAGAAACTATCACTTCCACATTTTCGCGAATGACTACATCAGGACTAAAATAGAGCGTCAATCCCACGATAAGTCCCAAGCCAACTTGACCAATAATTTTAAAGCGTCCATGCAAACCTTCTTTGTTGTGATGGAATATTTTAATATAATCATCTACAAATCCCAATGCACCTAACCACAAAGTAGTGACAAGCATCAGTTGCATATAAATGTTTCCCAATTTCCCCAACAAAAGGCAGGGCACCAACACAGCTACAATAATAATGACTCCCCCCATTGAAGGAACTCCTTTTTTCTCCACACCGAAAGGATCTATGCTTGGATCACGCTGTGTCTCGGTAATCTGGCGCTTTTTCAACACTTTGATGAACCGTTCACCAAAAGTTGCCGAAATCAGCAATGCCAGTATCACTGCCGTCAGCGACCTGAATGACACATATCCCATCATTCGTGCACCAGGGAAGTCGATTTGCTGCAAATAATCAAACAGATAATATAGCATCTTTTTATTATGATTTTTTTATTTATACTTTCTCAACCTCTTCCTTATCATCAAAGTGGTGCTTCACTCCCTTCACCTCTTGATAATTCTCGTGTCCCTTGCCGGCTATGAGTACCACATCTCCCTGTCGGGCCATCATACAGGCTACCCGAATAGCTTCGCGACGATCAACTACAGACAATGTACGTGTACGCTGCACATCATCAAGCCCAGTCATCATGTCGGCAATGATGTCCTCCGGCTCTTCCCATCGGGGATTGTCGGAAGTCAGGATAAGCACATCGCTCCCTTTGACAGCTTCGACTGCCATCAAAGGGCGCTTTCCCTTGTCGCGATTTCCCCCAGCTCCTGTCACAGTGATAATTCTTCCTTTTCCAGCAGTCACTTCACGTATAGCAACCAGCACATTAGCGATTGCATCCGGTGTGTGGGCATAATCAATTACGGCTATGTATCCTCGTTCTTTTTGCACCGCTTCAAACCGACCTGCTACAGGCGTGAGTACAGTCAGCAGACGCAAGACTTCTTCCTGAGGTTTTCCTAACATCAGAGCCGTCCCATAGACAGCCAACAGATTACTGGCATTGAAACGCCCCATCAAGTTTACTACGGCCTCACATCCGTCAATGTCAATGAGCATTCCTCCTAAATACTCTTCCACAATCCGTCCTTTGTAGTCGGCCATACTCCTGAGAGAATATGTTTTTACTGTAGCCCGTGTGTTCTGCGTCATCACACATCCATTCCTATCGTCAGCATTAGTCAACACAAAGGCTTCAGGCTGCAAATTGTCGAAAAAGCTCTTTTTGGCCTTCAAATAATTCTCTACCGTCTTGTGATAGTCAAGATGGTCACGTGTCAGATTGGTGAAAACACCTCCTGCAAACTTCAGTCCACCTATGCGCTGTTGTACCACTGCATGCGAACTTACTTCCATAAAAGCATACTCGCATCCTGCATCAGCCATACGTGCCAACAAACGGTTCAAAGTGATAGGATCAGGAGTTGTATGGTCTGTAGCTACGGCCTCTGCATCAATGTAATTGCACACAGTGGACACTAACCCCACTTTATGCCCCATCTGACGAAACAATTTGTAGAGTAATGTTGCCACAGTTGTTTTTCCATTTGTTCCCGTCACTCCTACCAATTTCATCCGTTCTGTAGGATTGCCAAAGAATATTGTAGCGATGCGTCCGACAACAATCTCAGTACTTTCCACTTTCACATAAGCCACCTTCACTGCATCTCTCTCTACCGGCATCTCTTCACAAACAATGGCCGTTGCACCTGCGGCAATAGCTTTATCTATGTAAACATGACCATCAACAGCCGTACCTTTAAGGGCAATGAAAAGATGCCCCTGCTGTACCTGACGTGAATCAATATCCACACCAACAATCTCTTTGTCCATGCAGCCTGTAGTCTCTATAATCGGCAAGCTCGCTATCAGTTCTTTTAGTTTCATTTCATTCTGTTATTTCATACCCCACAGGGATGTTCCTACAACATTATTCATTTCATCTTCAGTACTACAGTCTGTCCCTTCACCACCCGACTTCCTGCCGCAATGCTCTGTGAAAAGACCCTGCCAACTCCACTGACAATCACTTTCAGACCGCTGCGTTCCATCAAATAAACAGCATCCTTGGCTCCCATTCCCCGCACGTCTGGCACACGTCCATCTGCCAAATCGACCCATGTCAGCCTTATCCCTTCACCTACAATGTCAGCCTTACCATAGGCATCAGTCTTCTGGAAGTGTCCGTCCCATTCATTTTCTATACCCAATGCATCAAGTATATGGCGCGCGTCACCCAACTCACCCGATTTTACAGCGGGTATCCTCACTGAACCCGTATCGGCAGCTTCCGCTAAACTGCGTTTCAGACTACCAGCCATTACCCGTTCTGCAATGCGGCTGAATACAGGCCCAGCCATCCCACCTCCCGAAGCCGGATAGCCAGGTTTACGAATAGCAACAAGCAAGCTGTATTTCGGTTTGTCCGCAGGGAAGTATCCACAAAAACTGACCAAATACTGCATCGGTCCGCTCTTATATCCCGTAGCTCCCTGTGATACCTGCGCCGTACCCGTTTTCCCTGCTACTGCAAACTGTTTGCTGCCAGCCTTTTTTCCTAATCCTTTGCTTACCACCATTTCCAACATATACTGCACTTTCTCTAAGGTAGTTTCCGAACAAATAGCAGGTATAAGCACCTCGGTAGGTATTTCTTCCACTACATCCCCTCCACGTACTATAGCTTTTACAAATTTAGGTTTCACCATCACCCCTCCGTTAGCTATTGCATTGTAAAAGGCCAATGTATTTATGGGCGGTATCTGTGTCTCATAACCGATAGACATCCAAGCTAAAGCTGTCTTCGACCAATACGGGCTGCTGGGACGCTTAATACGCGGTGTGGCCGAACCAGCAAAAGGAAGTTCCAAATCAGCGGCCATTCCGATACGGTAAAGTCCATCAACAAACTTTTCCGGTTGTTTGTAATAATAATCATCTATCAAACGAGACACACCGATGTTCGACGATACCATCATCACCTCCGTAGCAGTCAACTGTTGATAACCTCCTCTATACCAATTGTGATCCTTCATCTTACTGCCATGCATATTGTAGATGCCGCATCCAGTATCTACCACCGTGGATGTATCAATGACCCCATCCTCCAATGCCACCATCATCGAAGCCGTCTTGAAAGTTGATCCAGGTTCCATCAATGCCGACACAGCATGATTCTGCATCTCATAATATTTCCCGTCAGCAGCACGTGTCATATTGACAATGGCTTTCACTTCACCAGTTTTTACTTCCATCAACAGAACCACTCCCATTGAGGCATTCAATTCCACTAGTTTGTCCACCAATGCTTTTTCTGCGATGTCCTGCATATTCACATCAATAGTTGTCACAATGTCAGCACCATCCACCGGAGCCTTATCTACAATGTCAAGATAGGTGTTTTTCACTTTCTGACGGTGTATCAGTCCGTTTTCTCCTTTCAAAACAGAATCGTAAGCCAATTCCAATCCGTTTTTTGCAGAATCGGGATGTCCGATAAAGGTATCTCCCAAAGTACGCATAGCCAATGAACCAAAAGGCTTCTTCCGCCGACTGAAAGGCAATCCGATAAATCCTCCCCTATACTGGTTTAACCGGAAAACAGGCAATTTCTTTACCTCTTTATATTGTATATATGATATACGTTTGGGATAGACAGGCCAATTACGACTCCCTTTTTTCCGTCCTTTAAGCAAATGCGCCTTGAATTCGGCCACACTCTTGTCTGGGAATATATGATGAAGTCCGCGACAAATAGAATCAATATTGTTTTCTAACAATGTATCCCTACGAAATTGGTCCTTTTCCCGCTTTTCGGGGAATTTCTTTGACTCTGCTGTCATGAAGTCCATGAATATCTTATACTCGGGCAGACTACTCGCCATCAATTGTCCGTCAGCAGAAAGTATGTTTCCCCTATTCGGCTTCTTCACAATGTCCACCTTCACGAAACGCGCTGCTACTTCTTCCCAATAATCACGCCGGGCAAACATCAGGAAAGCAGCCTTCACAATGACCGACAATGCCACTATCACCATGATAGCAACTACAGAAAAGTAGCGCATCGATATGTTTTTTCTGAAATCCAAGATATAACCTTATTAAACGTCCTTTTTTATTCTGTTTCTCTCTCACCTGTTATTCATTCCACCACATAAGGTGGAGCCGTTGAAGTTTGCAGTTCACTGTTTTTCTCCGACACATACTCCTCAATACGTGACTGTCTTGTGCGTTCTGTCAGTTCACTCGAGCGTGTCAGTGCATCGTACTTGATGTCCACCAACTGTTTTCGCAATCGGTCTATTTCTATCATCTCCTGTTGGGCAGAGTATCGATTACTGATGTATATCACCGTATATATCGTGACAAGTGCCAGCAACAATGCCTGCCTGCGTAAGAACCCTCCAATCAGAAAATCTCCCAAAAAAATACTTTTCAGAGTCAGTTTCCGTCCTGTTGCGGCTATATTCTCCCGCTGCTTGTTGTTCTCAACTTCATCTTTTACCATTTCGGTCTGTCTATCCAATGCTTCGTCCTTCATCCTTTTATTTTTTCAGCTATTCTCAGTTTGGCACTCCGCGAACGTGGATTATGTTCCAACTCTTTGTTACTTGGAGTGATAACTTTTCCTATCAATGGCCGAAAGGGTGATGTTGTACGTCCAAAAAAATCTTGTTCAGTACGTCCTTCTACATTTCCGGAACGCATCATATTCTTCACCATGCGGTCTTCCAATGAATGATAGGTTATGACAACCAGACGCCCTCCAGGCCTTAAAGTTCTCATTGCAGCTTGCAACATTTCCCGCAGTGCCTCCATCTCTTGATTCACTTCGATGCGTAACGCCTGAAATACTTTAGCCATTTCTTTCTTTTCACGTTCACGCCCAAAAAGCGGTTTGACAATATTCAAGAAATCCCCAATCGTCTCAATCCGTCGAACCATTCGTTCCTTTACTATTGCCGCAGCAATACGCCGACTGTTTTTCAACTCTCCATAGAGATGGAAAATGTCAGCCAAACGCTCTTCGCTCAAAGTGTTCACCAATTCTGCCGCAGTCTTACCAGCCCGTTTGTTCATGCGCATATCCAATTTTCCCTCAAATCTGAATGAAAATCCACGTTCAGCCTCATCCAAATGGTGAGAAGACACTCCCAAATCGGCCAAAATAGCATCAACTTTTCCTTCAACATCGTAGTAACGCATAAAATTGCGCAAATAGCGAAAGTTACTGCGCACAAAGGTGAATCTCGGATCAACAGGAATATTTCGTTCGGCATCTTCATCCTGATCGAATCCATAGAGATGAGCAGCATTATCCATGCAAGCCAATATCTCGCGTGAATGTCCCGCACCGCCAAGGGTCAAATCAACATAAATACCCCCAGAGGTTATCTTCATCCCCTCTACGGCCTCATACAACATTACAGGCACATGATATTCTTCCACTTTCTTCTTCTCTTTTTCTGTCATCATCTCTTCTTCTATCATTTATAGAGAGTCATTTTAGCCCAAATCCATCAATCGCTCCAATTCTTCACTGAATTTTTCTGGTGACATGAAAGGAACATCAACTTTCTCACGAGCCCAAACCTCAATCACATCGTCCATTCCGATAAACCGTACATCTTGTATAATGCCAACCATCTCACGATAACGCCGAGGCAAAAGAACACGGCCGTTGGAATCTGGCATCAGCATTTCTGCATCGGCAGCAAATTGCCTGAAGATATTCTGTTCATGACTGTTCCATCGACTAAGCTTCCCACGTAAGCTTTCCAACTGCGTTTCCCAAATCGATTCGGGATAGATAACCAAGCAATCTTGGAAAACATCCTTGCGCATGACCATACCTTCTTCACCAGCTTCCTGCATCACTTTGCGGAAGGTTGCCGGAAAGAAAATTCGGCCTTTTGCATCGGTTTTAGCATCACAGCTTCCTATGAATCGAATATTTCTCATTTTGGGAAAATAGAATTTGGCCGTAAAGTTACACAATTCCCCACAATTCCCCACACTTTTTATGAAAAAAGTTTCAAAAAGTTTATAAACAGCCTTTTAAATCACTATAACAACACAGATTTGACAGAAGAAATATGCTTTTCTGAAGCCATTCGAAAGTGTGCATAATTTAATGAATTCAAAATAATGCAAGCTTTGTTTTGGCTTTCTTAGCAAAGGATGGTTGTTTGGAGTGAAACAACAAAAAATATCAGTTACCATCTGAACAGTGTCTTATACTGATATAGATTTTGATGGGGCACCTGACAAAGTGCAGGCTTATATCGGACTCACGTTATTTTATAGTATCCTCTTTCATTTGTTTTTTAAACTATGTGGGACGAGCCACGGTTGTACGATATTGGTATGGTGTGACTCCAAACTGTTTTTTAAAATGACTATAGAACTGGCTAGAATTCCCTATACCACATCGTACACGAATTTCCTCCACTGTAAGATCAGTTTCCAGCAAAAGACGTGCGGCATATTCCATACGTACTTTTTTCAACATTTCCGAAGGAGATACACCAGCCACCTCTTTTACGCGTGTATATAATCGCGTGCGGCTCAGATGCATTTGCACAGCCCATTCATCGACAGTAAACGCTGGATTTTCTATATTCAATGTCAATATAGCCTGCAATCGGTCATAAAATCGTTGATCTCGTGGAATAAGTTTCTTTATGTCTAACGTTGCTTTCTGCTCTTTTAGACCCTGATCCTCAAACCTTTTTTTAACTTCAGAACTTACGTTCTTCTTTTTCTTTCTATATAACAAGAGAAATACCCCTCCCCCTATAATCAATGTATATAGCACATAAGCAGGCCATTGCCTCCACCAAGGACAACCAATAATAAAAGTATAAGTTGATACCTCTCCCCAACGGTCATTGCTACTTGTTGACCGCACATGAAATATATATGTTCCTGGAGACAGATTACAATAAACAGCAGTATGCCCGGAAGTTATTTCATTCCATTCGTTTTCCATTCCTTCCAGATAATATTGGTAACGGACAGAACGAATGTCTGCATATTGGAAATTAGAGAAATGTATCGTCAATTTTTTATGTGATTCTCCCAAATTCAAAGGCATCCTTCCAGGAGTAAAATGCTGATTCCCACCGATAATATCGGTAACGGTAGTTACAGGAGGATATTCGCTATCTTTTATTTGTCTTTGGTTCAGCCTCAAACAGAACACACCATCTCCTTTTCTGCCAATCCACAAACACCCCGTCCGATCAGCCAACATAGCTGTGATGCTGTCTCCCCCCTGTATCATCGGAATCTTTTTCAACTCATCTTGTACAACGTCATAAATCCAAAATCCCATATCATATCTGGCTATAGCTTCCGTACCAGCATCAATCTTGGTATGAATAGGGCAATACAGTTCTTCTCTTTTTACCCCAGCTGGGGACAGACATTTCACTTCCCCATTATTCCTATAGCAGAGCCATTCTCCCTTACCATTTTCCACTATCACATTTCCTTCATACCCAGAGAATACCCTTCCATTAACAGCTTGCCAACTATCGGGAGAAGCGAATGTGCCATCAATAATATGATAAGCATAAGTCCTTTCAGCAGTAAACAACAACAATTGTTCATTCCATACGCACTTGTCTGAACAGCTTCCCAGTTTTTCTATTAGATGAATCGGGAAAAATGTCTCTCTGACAATGTGTCTGGAAGCATTATATATAACTATCCTATCAGAAGTGACAGTTAAACACAGATTACGATAAACTGCTATATACTGAGCATTCTCCGAATGGGGAAGCCGCCTCTCAAATCCATTCAAATAAACTCCTCTATCAGTCAGAATCCAATCATTTCCAGCTTGATCAGAGTGTATATCATTTACTCTCTGGTCAAAAGTATCTACCTGGAGCCTATCCCCTACGCGGCGTATCCGACGACATCCTTTTCCATTGCCATATTGCCACACATACAATGCACCCACATATTGCTTGGTATATCCATTTGCCTCTTTCCCCTGGTCAAATTTAACGAAACAATTTTTTTGAAGATCCAGACAGTCTGCCCCTCCATGCTTGTATAAAATCCATAAATAAGCATTTTCTTTGTCTTCCGTCAGACAACTAATTTCCTCACCAAATTGAAATTGTCGCAAACAATACCCATCATACCTATATATCCCCCTGTCAGTAGCAATCCAGATATATCCTTTTTCGTCTTGCAACAAATTCTTTATTTCGTTTCCTTCCAACCCGTCTTTAATCGACAAACGTTCAATATCATACCCCTCTATGGACCAAAGGGTTGTTTGCAAAAATATGCCAATGACACACAGCAACCCTTTCTTCATATTCATTTTTTCTCTCCCCATCGGCTCAGCCACGAACCACCTTTCATGCAAGCAAAACCCAAAATCATAAATGGTACACTCAACCATTGTCCCATATCAAGCACCATTCCCTGTTCGAATTCCACTTGCACTTCCTTATAGAACTCCACTAAAAATCTGAATGTAAAGATTTCAGCTAAACAATAACCGAAGAAAAATCCTGTGCCGACCTTTCCCGGCTGTCTTTTATAGATAGCCCATCCTGCAACAAAAATGAGAAAATAAGCGATGGCTTCATAAAGTTGTGCCGGATGGCGTGCAAAGTCTTCTCCATTCTGCACGAAAACAAATCCCCAAGGCAAATCAGTAGCCTTACCTACAATTTCGCTGTTCATCAGATTTCCAATCCGTATCATACAAGCTGTAATGGGAGTAGCAATGGCAATATTGTCCAACACACGCAATATATTCACCTTCGTCTTCCGCACATAAAGCCACAATGCTACCATTAACCCTAATGTTCCTCCATGGCTGGCCAATCCCTGATAACCAACCAACTTCCAACCGTTTGCCGTCTCACGAACAGGCAAAAGCATCTCAATAGGGTGGCTCAAATAGAAAGCCGGTTCATAAAACAGGCAATGCCCCAAACGGGCACCTATAAGAATGCCGAAAAAACAGTAGAAGGCCAACGGGTCAAACTTTTCTTCAGGTATCCGTTGCTCTTTATAAAGATGCTGCACAATGAAATAAGCCAATGCCAACCCTACAACCCAACAAAGCGAATAATACCGCAAAGGGAAACTACCGATAGAGAACAAATCCAAAGATGGATTCCAAATAATTTGAAGTAACATATGTGAAGCCTTTATACATTGAATCGGAAATGCATTATATCACCGTCTTGTACTACATACTCCTTACCCTCTACACCCATTTTACCAGCCTCTTTGACAGCAGCTTCCGAACCATATTTGATGTAATCATCGTATTTGATGACTTCGGCACGAATAAAGCCTTTTTCAAAATCAGTATGTATCACACCCGCACACTGTGGTGCTTTCCATCCTTTGCGGTAAGTCCAAGCCTTGACCTCCATCTCACCAGCGGTGATAAAGGTCTCCAGATTGAGCAATTTATATATAGCCTTGATAAGGCGATCGCATCCAGACTCCTTCAATCCCAAATCTTCAAGAAACATCTGCTTCTCTTCATAACTCTCCAATTCAGTTATATCTGCTTCAGTCTGAGCACTGATAATGAGCAACTCAGCCTCTTCATCTTTGATTGCTTCACGTACTGCCTCCACATAAGGATTTCCGGCAGCAGCAGCAGCATCATCTACATTACAAACATAAAGCACTGGCTTTGTAGTCAACAAAAAAAGATTTTTTGCTACAGTCTCTTCATCTTCCGTATCAAAAATGACAGTACGTGCCGATTTCCCTTGCAACAAAGCATCACGATACCGAAGCAGCACATCATATTCAATCTTAGCCAACTTATCACCGCCCACTTTAGCCTGCTTTTCCACACGCTTAATTCGGTTTTCTACCGTTTCCAAATCCTTCAGTTGCAATTCTGTATCGATGATTTCCTTATCCCGTACAGGATTCACACTGCCATCTACGTGCACAATGTTGTCGTTATCAAAACAACGCAATACATGAATGATAGCATCCGTCTCACGGATATTGCCCAAAAACTGGTTGCCCAACCCTTCACCTTGGCTGGCTCCCTTTACCAATCCCGCAATATCTACAATATCACATGTAGCCGGTACAATGCGTCCGGGATGCACCAATTCTGCCAACTTGTTCAGCCTCTCATCGGGTACAGAAATTTGCCCCTGTTGTGCATCAATCGTACAAAAAGGATAATTGGCGCTTTGTGCCTTCGCGCTTGACAAACAATTGAAAAGTGTAGATTTCCCCACATTAGGTAGTCCTACAATACCTGCTTTTAATGCCATATATAATATAATTGATTTTTTATATTTTTATCTATAAATACAAATGTCTTGCAAAGATAATGCTTTTTCTTGGTTAATAGGGTAAACTCTTTAGTTTTTTTACCCTCAAATGCAATCTATCTAAAAAAAATACATTACATTTGCAGCAAACAACGGACAAACAGGAGTATAGATGGAACAAAAAAAAGACAAACCTTATGGAAAAGTGCTTGTGGTAGATGACAATGAAGACATCCTTTTTGCACTCAATATGATACTCAAGCCACATGTCGAAGCTGTACGGGTAACAACCCAACCCGGTCGCGTGGAACATTATATCACAGAATTCAACCCTGATGTAGTGTTACTTGATATGAATTTTACCGCCGATACCGTTGAAGGTGAAGAAGGATTTGAACTTTTGCAACATATCCTTACACTTGAACCACAAACTTCTGTTATTATGATGACGGCTTATGGCGACACAGAAAAAGCTGTACGAGCCATCAAACAAGGTGCAGTCGATTTTATTTGCAAACCATGGGAAAATGACAAACTGCTGGCTTCACTCTTTGCAGCCATACGCCTGAAGCAGTCACGTCAGGAAGTGGTTCGTATGAAAGAACGCATCAATATGCTCAGCCCGCATACATCAGCTATCATTGGCCAATCACCAGCCATGCAACGTGTATTCACCATAATAGAACAAGTGCGGAACACAGACGCTAATATACTTATTTTAGGAGAAAACGGCACAGGCAAAGATTTGGTAGCGAACGCTTTGGCAAATAATACTATAGAGCGCGGAGCACCTTATATATGCGTTGATTTAGGATGTATTCCTGAAACCCTCTTCGAAAGCGAACTTTTTGGTTACGAAAAAGGAGCCTTTACTGATGCACGTCAAGCAAAAGCCGGACGTATGGAATTGGCTGACGGAGGAACCCTTTTCCTCGATGAGATAGGAAACCTGTCGCCAGCCATGCAGTCCAAACTACTCACAGCTATAGAAAAAAAACAAGTGATGCGCATAGGCTCTACACGTTCGCAAACGATAGAGATGCGACTCATCTGTGCAACCAATGCCGACATACGTCGCATGGTACGAGAAGGTACATTCAGACAAGACCTTCTATACCGTATCAATACAGTAGAAATACATATTCCACCTTTACGCGAACGTGAAGGCGATGTAGAATTGCTGGCAGATTTTTTTCTCAAACGGTTTGCTGACAAATACAAGAAAAATATTGTAAGTTTCTCGCGAGAAGCCATAAACAAACTACAAACCTACAACTGGCCCGGCAATGTACGTGAACTTCAACATGCAATCGAACGAGCGGTAATCCTTTGCACCACATCCACTATAGAATCTGCCGATTTAATGCTTTTACCCATTAGCGAAGTGCAAGAAAATACAAATAAGTTGCCTACACTCAATCTCGACGAATTGGAACGGAAAGCTGTATCTGAAGCTATGAAAATATCCAAAGGAAATCCACAACAAGCAGCTGAATTGTTAGGCATCAGCCGATATGCCATTTATCGGAAATTAGAAAAACATCACCTATGACAACTTTTACAGACATACAATTGTACATTATCATCTTTTGTATCATAACAACAGTCATTGTTGTGTTGTGCTATATTTATTACTTGCGTTCGCGACTGGATACAATGGAACAGATTCTTAATTGTATCAAATGCAACAATTATTCCGTACGTACATCATCGAAATGGACTGGTTTTTTCAAGGATGACCGCGAAAAAACTATCAACAATGTACTCAACTACCTTAACGAACGCTATCTGCAACAACAAGAGCAATTGCTCTATCTTAACAATCTGCTTGATAATGTAGATTCTGCTCTCATCGTAGTAGATGAATATGGAAATGTCAATTGGTGCAACCGAGCGGTGCAACACCCTCTGTTGGGATATGCACCTAACAAACTATCACAATTGGAAAGTCTCTCGCCCGAACTTCCCAAACAATTGGTACAACTCCACCCAGGAGAAGTCA
This sequence comes from uncultured Bacteroides sp., assembly GCA_964614555.1. Taxonomy (GTDB): domain Bacteria; phylum Bacteroidota; class Bacteroidia; order Bacteroidales; family Bacteroidaceae; genus Phocaeicola_A. The sequence continues at coordinate 3,623 of CAZTPB010000028.1, read as the reverse complement.
AATCATTACGGTTCGAACGCAACGGAAAAACCTATGAAATGGCAGCCACAATGACACGCTACCTTTCAAGAAATCAAACATTAACCATCTTCAATCTGCGCAATATTCACCAACTTTTGATGAAAAATGAACAGCAAGCCAATCATCAACTAATGCGGGTACTCACACATGAGATGATGAATTCACTGACCCCCATTATATCTCTCAGTGATATGTTGAAAGAGACTATTTTACAGCCCGAATGTGACTTGCATAAAATACGCGAAGGTATTGAAGTCATCCGCCGACGTAGCGACGGGCTTTTACGTTTTGTAAATAATTATCGCCAATTAGCCAAGCTTGCTCCTCCTGTATTGCAATCTTTTTCGCCTTACCACTTATTAGAAAACATCCGCCCGCTCACCTACAGTTTCCGTACGAAAATTTCATTTCCTCCGACTCCACAAAATGCCAACACACTTCGCATACAAATAGACCCGGTACAGATAGAACAAGTGATACTCAATCTTTTGAAAAATGCCGATGAAGCGTGCCAACAAACCTCTCACCCCCTCATCAACATCAATATTGAAATTTCTAAAAAACAAGTCCAACTGCACATTCAAGATAATGGTGCAGGTATTTCACCCACAGCCATCAAGCATATATTTGTACCCTTTTACACCACCAAACAACATGGCTGTGGCATTGGTCTGGCTCTTTGTCGTCAAATTATGTCAGGACATCAAGGAAACATCACATTAACAAGCACACTCGGAGAGGGTACTTGTTTCACTTTACTCTTCCCTCGTGAGGATATTTGAGTTTGTATCCTGTTTCATTTCCTATTTTCCTCTGACAATCTTCTTGATGTCATTCAATTTGTTGAGAGCTTCTAATGGAGTCAAGTTATCAACATCCAAATTGAGAATTTCATCACGTATCTGACAAAGCACAGGATCGTCCAATTGAAAAAAATTGAGCTGTACCCCCTCCCGGCTGTCAGCCACTCCAGTAACCGCTCCTGACGGAATTTCCTGCCGGTGATTCTCTTTCTCAAGCTGCTTCAATATCTGCCCTGCACGCTTAACGATGCTTTTCGGCATACCAGCCAACCTTGCCACATGGATACCAAATGAATGTTCGCTTCCTCCTGGTTCCAATTTGCGAAGGAATATTACCTTTCCATCCACTTCACGTACCGATACATTGTAGTTCTTTATACGTGGAAAAGAGCGTTCCATCTCGTTCAGTTCATGATAGTGCGTAGCAAAAAGTGTACGAGCCTTTGCCTTCGGATGCTCATGGATATGTTCTACAATAGCCCATGCAATGGAAATGCCATCGTAAGTTGACGTACCCCGTCCCAGCTCATCAAAAAGCACCAAACTGCGCGATGAAAGATTATTCAAAATGTCTGCTGCTTCATTCATCTCTACCATAAATGTAGATTCTCCTACCGAAATGTTATCACTGGCTCCCACACGGGTAAAGATTTTATCAACCAATCCAATACGTGCACTTTCTGCTGGCACAAAACTACCCATTTGTGCCAGCAGTGTGATGAGTGCCGTTTGTCGGAGCAGAGCCGACTTACCCGCCATATTAGGACCTGTAATGATAATAATCTGTTGCCGCTTGCTATCCAAAGCCACACTATTCGGAGTATACTTTTCTCCTGCAGGCAACTGATGCTCTATCACCGGATGCCTGCCTTGGCAAATGTCCAACATATCACTATCATCTACTATCGGACGAATATAACGGTTTTCGCGAGCCACATTAGCCAACGATAACAGACAATCGAGCCTTGCCAATTGATTGGCATTAATCTGAATGGCAGGGATAAAGTCTGCCACAGCCATCACCAATTCATTGAACAGACGTGTTTCGATAGCCAAAATTTTCTCTTCTGCACCCAAAATTTTCTCTTCGTAAATTTTCAGTTCTTCCGTGATATACCGTTCTGCATTCACCAACGTCTGCTTACGTATCCACTCAGCGGGCACCTTATCCTTATAGGTATTGCGCACCTCAATGTAATACCCAAACACATTGTTATAAGCTATTTTCAGACTCTGTATTCCTGTCCGTTCAGCCTCACGCTGCTGCATTTGTAACAAATAATCCTTTCCGCTATAAGCCATTCGGCGGAGCTCATCAAGTTCTTCATTTACTCCACTACTGATGACTCCTCCTTTAGCTACTAACAGGGGAGGATCCGGAGTCACTTCACGGGCTATCCGGTCACGTATACTCCGACACAGATTCAATTGTTCACCTATGCGTTCCAGACTGCCTTCTCCCGTTTCCATACATAGTTGCTTGATTGGTTCTATTGCCTGCAGAGCAACTTTAAGTTGTACCATTTCACGAGGAGACACACGTCCGACAGCCACTTTTGAAACTATCCGTTCCAAATCCCCCACTCGCTGCAATTGTTCACCTACAGCATCTCTCAATGATGGTTCGCGGAAGAAATGCTCCACAGCATCCAATCGCTCCTCTATAGGCTTTACGTCTTTCAGTGGGAAAATCACCCACCGCTTCAACATACGTGCTCCCATAGGACTGACGGTGCGATCCATCACATCCAGCAACGCAGTTCCCCCTTCATTCATAGGTGCAGCCAACTCCAAACTTCTGACTGTAAATTTGTCCAAACGAACATATTTATCCTCCTCTATGCGGCTCAGTGCCGTGATATGTCCTGTGCGTGTATGTTGTGTCAGTTCCAAATATTGCAAAATAGCTCCAGCAGCTACAATACCCAAACGCAGATGCTCCACTCCAAACCCTTTCAGATTCTTGGTCTCAAAGTGTGCCGTCAGTTTCTCTCTGGCAAAAGTTTCGGTGAATACCCAATCATCCATCTCATAAGTGAAATGACGATTTCCAAAACGTTCTTCAAACATACCTTTCCGCCCACGCTCAAAGAGTATTTCTTTCGGACTGAATCCTGCCAACAACTTGTCAATATAGTCTGCTGTCCCCTCTGCAGTCATAAACTCACCGGTAGAAATATCCAACAATGCCACTCCACATAAGTTTCCCTTGCCAAAATGAATAGAAGCCAAAAAATTGTTTTCTTTATAATTGAGAACATTGTCAGCCATAGCTACACCAGGTGTCACCAGTTCCGTAATACCCCGTTTCACCAACTTTTTCGTAAGTTTCGGATCTTCCAGTTGATCGCAGATTGCTACCCTTCGTCCAGCTCTCACCAATTTTGGCAAATAAGTATCCAATGCATGATAAGGAAATCCGGCCATCTCTATCACACTGCCCCCTCCACCGTTATTGCGTCGAGTCAATGTAATACCCAATATATCAGCTGCTGCCACTGCATCTTCCGAATATGTCTCATAGAAATCTCCGCATCTGAAAAGCAACACTGCATCCGGATGTTTCGACTTCAGCTCCATGAACTGCCTCATCATCGGCGTCTCCATGGCCTCTTTTACTTTCGCCATTTGTTTTCTTTCTCCTGTTTTTTTGAAAGATGCAAAGATAATTTTTTTCAGGTGATGGACAAAAGAAAAAGAAGAAAATTATTCGGATTTCTACAAAAAGCAACTGTCACAATTGACTCTGTCAGTCTAAAAGGCTTTTATAGGGAGGTTCTATAAATTAGTTTCTTCGTT
>CAZTPB010000027.1:0-16584 GCA_964614555.1 uncultured Bacteroides sp. | reverse complement strand
ACACTTATTTTAAGATACTCATTTTCCCTAATTTCAACTAAATTGCAGAAGAGCCATAATGTCTGACCCGGTCAACCCGGACTACAAAAACAATACTGAGAGTTCTGTACAAACAAAAAGCACGGATTACATGGATTGTAGTCATGTCCGTACAATCCACGTAATCCGTGCTTGAAAGGAGTATGTTTCCTTACTTCTGACCCTCTACGATTTCGACGAGTTCCACTTCGAATATCAGTGCAGAGAAAGGCTTGATTTTACCTTGATTGCGGCTGCCATAGGCCAGTTCCTGCGGGATGTAGAGTTCCCACTTGGAGCCTACGGGCATCATGGTCAGAGCCTCGGTCCATCCCTTGATTACCTGATTGGCAGCAAAGACGGTAGGTTCGTTGCGCTTGTATGAGCTGTCGAACTCAGTACCGTCGATAAGGGTTCCTTTGTAGTGCACCTTCACACGCTGCTCGGCAGTGGGAACGGCACCTGTACCCTGCTTGATGATCTTGTACTGCAGTCCGCTGGGAGTAACCTGCACACCCTCTTTGGTCTTGTTTTCGGCCAAGAACTTCTCGCCGGCTTCGCGGTTGTCACCGAATCTCTTCTCAGCCTCACGCTCCTGGGCAGCAGTGCGTGTAGCCTCTACGAGCTTGCGTGCATCTTCCATGCTGATTTTCTCACCCTTGCCCAATGTGCCGTCGATGAATCCGGCCACCAGGTTTGCCAAAGTGATGGTCTTGGTAGTGTCGTCTCCGAAAGCCTCACGGTTCATGTTAGGAATCCAGTGTTCGCTAATCATCTCGCCAATTTCGGCACCGATGGCGTATGCCTTCTGCTTGGCAATCTCCTTGCCGTTGGCACCGTCGATGATACCTTTGACCACCTGATCGATGTAGGTGGTATCTACACCACGCTGGCGGACAAGGAATTCCTTGAAACCTTCAGTCTGGGTTATACCATAGCTGTAAGAGATTGAATCGACGTCACTCTTCAGCGTAGCCTTGGGGCCTTGTGCTGTGCACGATACAAATCCGGCTGCAGCAGCAATTACCATTAAGAAACTTGCTTTTTTCATGTTACTTTTTCTGTTTTTTTTGATTATTGTTTGTTTTTTGAATGTTTTGTCTGGTCAGATCACCTCTATCAGTTCGACATCAAAGATGAGTGTGCTGTGCGGGGGAATCATCTCGCCGGCACCGTGTGCCCCATAACCCAGTTCTGAAGGGATGTATAACCGCCACTTGGCTCCCTCGCTCATCAGTTGCAGAGCCTCTACCCAACCGGGGATGACCTGGCTCACACCGAAGACGGCAGGCTGTCCGCGCTTGACAGAACTGTCGAAGAGCGTGCCGTCGATGAGTGTGCCTTCATAGTGGCAGCGTACCTGGTCGGTAGCCTTGGGGCTTTTCCCGTTACCCTCTTTCAGCACTTCGTATTGCAGTCCGCTGGGCAGAGTGACGACTCCGGCCTTCTGTCTGTTGGCTTCCAAAAAGGCTTTTCCCTTTTCGATGTTCTCTGCATTGACCTTCTGCTCCAACTCTGCAAAGTAGTTGTTGACGATTTCGCGTGCTTCGTTGTGCGTGATGGCGGTCTCCTTGCCTTCGAGCACATCGTTGATGGCGCGTGCAAAGTCTTCCACCTGAATGTTGCGTGCGCCCATAGCCATCAGGTTCTGTCCGATACCAAGTCCGATGGCGTAGCTGAATTTATCCATAATATTCTTCGTTTTTTTGTTTATTTTCAATCTGTTTTCTGGAAAACCGTGCAAAGGTAAGTGTTTTATTTGAATGAAACTGCTTATAGAAAACTAAAAATTATTATTTTTGTCCTATATTTCGCATAAAAGTAAAAGATATGAAGAAAATTGTCGTTTTATCGGGCGCAGGAATGAGCGCAGAGAGTGGAATCAGTACGTTTCGTGATTCTGGCGGATTGTGGGAAAAATATCCGGTAGAGGCTGTGGCCACTCCGGAAGGATATGCACGGAATCCGGCTTTGGTGACGGAGTTCTACAACGAACGCCGCCGACAGTTGCAGGAGGTGGAGCCTAACCGGGGGCATAGGCTGCTGGCCCAGATGGAGCAGGACTTTGACATTACGGTAGTGACCCAGAATGTGGACAACCTGCATGAGCGGGCCGGGAGCAGCCATGTCATTCATCTGCACGGCGAGCTGACGAAAGTGACCTCCAGCCTTGAGCCGAACAACCCGGCCTATATCCGCGAACTGAAGCCGGAAGAGTGGGAAGTGAAAATAGGCGACAAGGCGGCAGACGGTTCGCAACTGCGCCCCTTCATCGTATGGTTCGGCGAGGCCGTGCCGGCGATAGAATCGGCTGTGGAACAGGTCTGTCAGGCCGATGTATTCGTCATCATAGGCACTTCCATGAATGTATATCCGGCAGCCGGACTGCTTGATTTTGCCTCTTCAGACGCCGAAGTCTATCTGATAGATCCGGCGGAGGTGAAGGTGGCTTCGTCGCGTCCCGTGCACATCATCCGCAAAGGAGCCTCTGAAGGGGTGGAAGAACTTTGGAACATATTGAAGAACAAAGCATAAAAGAGCTATGGCTACTGTCATTTATCCGTCGCCCATCTTCGGCCCCATACACAGCCGCAGGTTGGGAGTATCGTTAGGAATCAACCTGTTGCCGCCCGACGGCAAAGTGTGTACGTTCGACTGTATTTATTGTGAATGTGGCTACAACAGCCAGCATCGTCCGCACAGCCCGATGCCTGCCCGGGAGGAGGTGAGGGAAGCTTTGGAGATGCGTCTGGCCGACATGCAGCTTCATGGTCCCCAACCGGATGTCCTGACCTTTGCCGGCAACGGGGAGCCTACGGCGCATCCGCACTTTCCGGAGATTGTGGATGACACTTTGGCATTGCGCGACCGCTATTTCCCGGATGCCAAGGTGAGTGTGTTGTGCAACTCTACACTGGTGGGCCGCCAGGCTGTACGCGAAGCGCTGATGCGGGTGGATAATGCCATCATGAAGCTGGACACGGTGGATGCCGGATATATCCGGCGGGTTGACCGCCCTACCGGACATTACGACGTGGAGGAAATCATCCGGGGGCTGAAGGCGATGAAGGGGAAACTGATCATCCAGACGATGTTCATGAAAGGCTGTTCGGAGAAAGGAGAAACGGTGGACAATACGACCGACCGCCATGTGCTGCCCTGGATGGAGGCGGTGCGTGAGATTGCCCCCCGGCAGGTGATGATATACACGATAGACCGCGAGACACCCGACCGGCATCTGCAGAAGGCAAAACCAGAGGAACTGGACCGCATCGTGGCATTGCTCGAAAAAGAGGGAATCAGTGCTTCTGCCTCCTATTAAGAGCGAAAATGTGTCATAAAACTAACAAAAACTCTTAAAAAGGAGCCATTTTGGTCTATTTTTCGAAAAATAGTGTTCACAAATGGAAAAGAAGCATTAATTTTGCGAGAAATTAAGTAGAGACAGAAAAAATGGCAGAGGAATCCTTTTTCCTAATTGACATAGACAAGATTTTGGCAGAGAAAGCCGGCAAGAAGGCTAAATATGTGCCCGGATGCCTGGTGTCGTATCTGAAAAAGATCGTACATCAGGACGAAATCAACGATTTCCTCCTTAGCATCAAAGGGAAGAGGGGCGTGCCTTTTTTGGACGAGTGCATGACTTATCTCGACACCACCATTGAGGTAAAGGGAAGGGAAAATCTGCCCGACGACGGACGCTTGTGCACCTTCGTAAGCAACCACCCCTTGGGAGGACAGGATGGAATATCCCTGGGATGGCTGCTGGGACACCACTATGACGGACGAATCAAGTATCTGGTCAACGACCTGCTGATGAACCTGCACGGACTGGCTCCCTTGTGTGTGCCCATCAACAAGACCGGCTCGCAAGCACGCAACTTCCCGCAAATGGTGGATGCGGCTTTCCGTTCGGACGAACACATCATCATGTTTCCTGCCGGACTCTGCTCGCGCAGAGGGACAGACGGACAAATCCGCGACTTGGAATGGAAGAAGACGTTCGTCACCAAAAGCATACAGACAAAACGCGATGTGGTGCCCATCCACTTCGAAGGGAGGAATTCGGACTTCTTCTATTCGTTGGCCAACTGGTGCAAGCGGTTGGGCATCAAATTCAATATAGCCATGCTCTACCTGGCCGACGAAATGTTCAAGAACAGGCACAAGACTTTCCGCGTCACCATCGGGGAACCCATCCCTTGGCAGACATTCGACAAGTCCAAGAGCCCGGCCGAATGGGCACAATCTGTCAAGGAGAGAGTATATACACTATAATATACATTATTATATAAAGAAACAGCGAAAACAAGTAAGGACACACTGATATATGGAAGAAATCATCGCTCCGATAAGCAAGGAGATTCTGAAATCAGAACTGACAGAAGACAAACGTCTGCGCAGAACCAACAAGAGCAATAATGAAATCTATATCGTCACGGCACACAACGCCCCCAATGTGATGAAGGAAATCGGACGCTTGCGCGAAATAGCCTTCAGAGCCGGAGGAGGCGGAACGGGGATGTCCATGGACATCGATGAATATGACACGATGGAAAATCCCTACAGGCAATTGATCGTATGGAATCCGGAATCGGAGGAAATCATCGGTGGATACCGCTACCTGTTGGGGACGGATGTACGCTTTGACGAGCACGGGCATCCGATATTGGCCACGGCCCATATGTTTGATTTTTCCGAGAAATTCTTGAAAGAATACCTCCCACAGACCATCGAACTGGGGCGTTCGTTCGTCACCTTGGAATACCAATCGACACGCACCGACTCCAAGAGCCTCTTTGCTCTCGACAACCTGTGGGACGGACTGGGAGCACTGACAGTGCTGATGCCCTCAGTGAAGTACTTCTTCGGGAAGATGACGATGTATCCTTCCTACCACCGACAAGGACGCGACATGATCCTCTATTTCCTGAACAAGCATTTCGGCGACAAGGACGGACTGGTGATTCCTGCCAAACCTTTGCTGTTGGAGACTGACCCGAAGGAACTGGAAGCTTTGTTCTGTGAAGACACCTTCAAGGAGGACTACCGCATACTCAACCGCGAGGTGCGCAAGTTGGGCTACAACATCCCGCCGCTTGTCAATGCCTATATGGGGCTGTCTCCCACCATGCGTATGTTCGGCACGGCCATCAACTACGGTTTCGGCGATGTGGAGGAGACCGGCATCCTGATTGCGGTGGATGAAATCCTGACCGAGAAGCGGGTGCGGCACATCGATTCGTTTGCCAAAGAACACCCTGAAGCGCTGCATTTCACATCGGGAGCAAACAACATCCTGTATAGAGCCGATAATGTTTCGGAATAAAAAAATAGAGAGGTGCCTGTCAGACAAGCACCTCTCATCATATATATAAGTACTGATGGAATCATCTGCGTTGGCGGCGTACTGACATACGCGGCGCGGCATTTCCGGAAGAGGTATTCTCCCTTTTTTTCTTCTTTTCCACCTTCTTTTTGTCGGCATCATCATCTCCCTCCGAAGCGGCGGCACGGCGTGCACGACGTGCAGAGACCTTCTTTTCCTTGGAAGCTACGGCCGTTGCAGAATCTACGGCAGCAGTGTCAGCAGCCTCAGCAATCTCAGGAGCCGACCAAAGGTTGCGCTCAAAGGCTTCCAGTTGTCCCTCAATCCGCTTTTGCTCTTTGGCTACGGCACTGTCAGTCTTGCAGTATTGTGCAATGGTGAGGTTGCGCAAGTTGGTCGTCTTGTAGATGTCCCCCTTGTAACGGCGGGTGATGAAGAAGTCGTTGATGCTCATGGTGGTGGCGTTGTTGTAGCTGCTGGTCATCACTCCCATGCGCTCCAGATAGGCACTCACTTCGTCGTAGTTCACCCAAAACATGGGATATTTGGTAGCCTGCTCGGAGAATCCGTCGTCGCGATGAAGCACGGGGCAGATGGCAGTCACCCTCGTCTGGTAGGTAGCCGTGCGATGATCGTAGTAGGAGCTCTCTTTGATATAGTAGCTCAACACCTCCGACGAGGGGATATCGCTGTTATCTACCGTCAGTTTGTTGTCTTTCTCCTCATACAGCACGTGGAAGCGGTCGAGCACATCCTTGACATTCACTTTGTTGTCAGCAGTGAGCACTTCGGTGCCGTCGAGCCGGTACTCATAGGCCGGTATCTCGTCGTCAAGCAGCAACTTGAAGAGCAGTGTGAAGAGGTTCATCTGCCCGTTCATCGGCTCTACCGGATAGTAGAGCACGGCGTTCTGGTCTTTCTCCAAATCAAGCGTCCGATAGACATCGCGCTTCCACACCACTTCTCCAGGAATGGGTGTGCGTGCACTGTATTGCAACTTCGCGCGGTCGGACAAGGCCACCGATGATGTCTCTTTTTTCTCTGCGGCTTTCTTTTCAGCTCTGCGACGGGGCGGTTGGGCTGCCACCTGCAATGCCAGACAAGCCGTAATGGCTATAAATAATATTCGTCTCACCCTGATATTTTTTTATGTATGATACTATTTCATGTGTTTTCTCTCTGTTTGTGCGGTCATTGCACTTTCACCTCCAGTGCGGCAGGCAGTTGGCGCTCAATGCCATCCGGCCCTACCGCCTTCACTCCGGTGATGAAGAACCGTTTGCCACGGGTCAGTTTGCGGAAAAGGTCCTTCTGGCGTGGCGAGAAGCTGGCTCCTGCAGACACTTCAGGCACAGCATTTCCCATGTTGTCAAAAAAGAGCGTCTCGAAACTGATGACCTTGAATCCGATGTTGAGCAGTCCGTCATCAATGGCGGCCACAATGCCTTCAGCCTGCAGCAGCTGTCCCTTCGACAAAGGTGCTCCCCCACCCCGATAGCGCTTGACATTGCCGTCCTGGTCCTTGTACTCGATGAAAGGCATAGGATCCGGCAGCTGGCGCACCCGGAAAGCATATTTGGCCATCACCTGACTGCGCCCTTCCATTTCGGCGGAGACGGTGATTTCGGCATCCTTCCCTATCTCTGCAGGACGGGCAATGTATCCTCCGGCTGCAGGCTTGAGCGTGCCGTTTGACATAGTGGCATGTATGCGGTTGTTGGGAACCCCCGGTACCGAGATGCTGATAGGGTTGTCGTAGCCGGCATACAGCACATTCATCAATGTGGCAGAAACGGTAGCCGAAGGCTCCACCACGGTATATTTCTGCGAAAAGTCGCGGCGCAAGATCTCACCGTTGCCATGATCAAGTTCCATGTATCCGTCAAGCGAATATTCTCCGGTGCTGTTGCAGATGGCCTCATAGACGCCTGTCTCCGTATCGAAACGTTCACCGTTGATGAAGATGTCGGGCCGCTGGGTGGAATCTACCGCAGCCAGAATGATGCGTGCACTGAACTTTCCGCCGCGCACGACACTTTGCGAGTTCGGGATGACGAAGGCGTCAATCTGGTTTACACGCAGGTCGCCCACATCGATATTCTTTTCCAACGTGTGCAACACTTCGCCCTCGGCATAGCGTACATCACTCTGCAGCTTGGTCAGCAGGGTGACGGCAGCCACCACGGGGGTATTCTCGAACATATACTCCTGCCAGTTCTTTCCGAGCAACAACCCCCGTCTGGGGACTTCCGTACTGAGGTTGTCCTTGATGATGCGGCGTTGCACGGTGTCGGTCACCATTTTCAGTATCTCTTCGCGGTAGTTGTTGACAGACTCATAGAGCAGCCTGCCCTTACCGCTGACCGGAGCCAGCATCACGGTGGTGGCGGCTTCCAGATCCTCCTTGCCTGAGATATTGTCAATGTCGGCCTCTTCGCCGTCAGCCTGACGGACAATGCGCCATTTGAGGTCTTCAGCCAAGTTGTACAACGAGTCGGAGATGCGCTTCACATACATGGCACGTTCGTGCCACTCGCCCACCTTTTCCGGATTTTTGGCCATATAGTCGGCAAAATTGTCGTAGATTACCTTGTTCTGTATCGAGGCATTGGCAGTGGAGCGGTTGAGACTCTCATCTACCAGCGAGAAGCCGTTGAGCACGTCTGACGAGACGTTCAGCGCCAACATAGCCAGCAGCACCAGATACATCAGGTTGATCATCTTCTGGCGCGGGCTTTCGCGATGCTTGTTTTCTGCCATACGGGTCTATTACTTGTTCAGATTCATATTCATGTTTGTCGTCATGGCCTCCAGCATACGGGTATATACGGCATTGAGCTCTTCGATGCGGCGTACCATCTTGCGGTTCTCTTCGTTGATTTGGTCGATGGTGGCCATCTGTGCGCTGACGGTGCGGAATTGCAGTTCGTACATGGCGTTCAGCCCTGTGATATTGCGGTTCATGATGCCCATCTCTTCCGTTTCTCCGGTCATCAGTTCAGCCTGTTTGGCCACTTTCTCCAGGATTTCGGTCAACTTCTGCAACTGTTCCACATAGTTTGCCGTAGCCTCCTCCATCTCGGTAGTGAAGGGTTGTCCGCCGACGGGGCCTCCGATGTATCCTCCGCCACCACCTGCTATTACGGGTACTCCGCCTTCCGGCAGCCCACCGGCTGCTGCAGCTACATTGTCTCCTCCGGTATAGTTTCCGCCACCGATGACGGCCGGTCCGCCTCCGGCAATGATGACAGTGCCACCACCTCCGACAACGGCTGCATTTCCGGTGCTTTCGCCTTCCGGTCTGTCAGCCAGCCCTTCTTCAGCCTCAGCTATCTCACGTTTGAGAGCAGTATCAAACGGGCGGTCGAAACCGGAAATGAAGAACACGAGCACTTCTGTACCCATACCGATGAAGAGCATGATGTTTCCTCCCGGCAAGTGGGTGATTTTGAACAAAGCACCCAACACCACCACAGCTGCTCCCCAGCTGTAGGCGTAGTTCATGAATGTCTTACCTTCGACGCTGTCGAGCCAGCGCTGTATCCTTGCCAGAATATTGAGTTTTTTTGCTATGCCTGCCATATTCTAATTGTAAATTATGAATTATCAATTGTGAATTATCAATTATGAATTATCTCCTTGCTCGCTGTTTCTTGTTACTGTTCCCTACTTGCGTACGCACACAACGGAATCCGATGTAGGAGCGTGTCTCGTTCTGATATTCATAGGTGCGCCATGCCGAGCGGATGAATGTTTCGGGGTCTTTCCACGAGCCTCCGCGCACACTCTTCTTCTTCATTGCATAGGGGTCTTCCTTGGCCGCGTTGTACCTGAAGTCGGGATTGATGTCGCTCATGGAGAGCACACCGGCTTCGGTATAGACTGTGGAAGTCCATTCGGCCACATTTCCTGCCATGTCATAGAGTCCGTTCGAGTTGGCCGAATAGGTGCCGACTCGTGAAGTGATCAGATTGCCGTCCTTCGTGTAATTTCCCCGGTCCGGCTTGAAGTTGGCGTAGTAGCACCCGTCTTCCGACTTTGAGTCGCTGTTCTGCCAAGGGAACGGATTTCCCTCTTTGCCCCGTGCGGCATATTCCCACTCCACCTCTGAGGGCAGGCGGTAGCGCTGGATGTAACGTGCAGCGGCTCCCAACCCCTTGAGCAGGTATTCCGTACGCCATATGCAGAAGGCATTGGCCTGTTCCCAGCTGACACCCACTACAGGATATTGGCTGTAGTTGGGGTGGCTGAAATAGAGGCGCATATAAGTTTCGTTCTCTGCATTCTGGAAGTCGTTTACCCAACAAGTCGTATCGGGATAGATGTTCACGATGTAGGTGTTGAGGAAATCGTGCAGTCCGGTGAGCGGGCGTGTGATGGTCTCGCGCACGATGCGCCCTTCATCGTCGATGTAGGCCGTATCTTTGGAAATCATCACCACCTCGTTCGGGTCGGTCTGATTGTCCGTGTTACGGTTGCGTTCTTCAGGATTCAGCCTGTTCTTGCGCAAGGCCGCCTGCACATAGTCAAACACTTCATAGCGGTAGTTCATCTGGCGGGCATCCAGCATACGTGTGCCGTCAATGGGGTGGGTCACATACACACTCTGTATGGCCCGCAGCTCATCCTCTGTAGGTTTCTTCCAGGGGATGGCCTTTTTCCAATTGAGGTGCGGTGTCACAGGTTCGCCATATTTGTCCTCCTCAATCTTGTAGGTCTCGTCGCCTCCGTATGCCGGGTCGGCCAGACGTTCGCGGATGATGGAGTCGCGCACCCAATAGAGGAACTGCCTGTATTCGGCGTTTGTCACTTCAGTCTCGTCCATCCAGAAAGCATCTACAGAGATTTCTTTGCTGGGGATGACAGTGCCCCACAGGCTGTCGGGCTCGTCAGCCCCCACTTTCAGTGAGCCGCGTTCTATCAATACCATTCCATAAGGTGCAGGTTCGCTGATGTTTGTCCCGCTGATACCGGTCACTTCACCACCCGCTGCCATGGCGTTGCGCCCGGACCCCATACAGGCAGTCAGGAGTATGGCAGCAAGCAAGCTTAAAACGATAAGTCCTTTTTTCATATATCAATCATACTTTTTTATCTTCCGTTGTGGACAGATTCGCCCGTCCCTGCGGTCCGGCATCCTCTCCCGTTACAAAATCCGGATGCTCTTGTGCTTGTTCTTCCCCTTTTTGAAGAAATCCAAGTCCATCTGATAGCCGACAAAGAGGTTGTGGTTTCCGTTCTTGGCCCCCACGCCATTGGTGAAGAGCTCGTAGGCATAGCCGAAGTTGACTCCCTGAAACAGGGCTCCGATGAGGAATGTACACGAGATGGTCGGGCTATATCCGATGCCGCCATAGTAGTTTTTCCCGTCGTGGCTGTAGGTCAATCTTCCTGTGATGTCGCTTCTGAAACTCACACCGTCGGTCTGCAACATGAGAGAAGGCTGTATGGAAAGTAACGGGTTTTTGAGCCGGATATTGCATCCGCCTGTAAAATAATATGTCGGATCTATCTGCAATTCATTGTTTTCTCCCAACAAGACGTTGGGGGAATTGAGGTGAGAGGCTGAGAGGCCGGCATAAAAGAGAGGGTGTACATAGTGCAGGCCGAACCCGATGTCGAAGCCTGTACCATCCACTTCCGACGTCGGGAAAGCCGGGTCACTTTCTGCCGATCCTTCGGCATCTCCGAAATCCACACTACTGCCGTCAAACTTCTCGTTGAGCAGCCCCAGCTGGATTCCTCCGGCCATCCGTCCGCCAAAGAGCTTGAGGCGGAAGGCATATTGGAAGGCAAAGCGCTGATGGGTGAAGAGGCCGATGCTTTCATTGAAGAAAGTCAGTCCCACGTTGTGGTGGTCGTTGATGAAAACGAGCGGCATATCGGCTCCGAAATACATGGTCTTCGCATTGCGTGTGAATCCGGTGAGCTGCGAGCTGTAGGTACCGGTGATGTTCAGCTTGCCGGCTTGCCCGATGCCCGCCGGGTTGTAATAAGACTGCAATGCCCAATAGTGACTGAAGTGGGCATCGTATTGTGCTTTCGCCATCCGGCCACCGGCCAGCAACAGCAGCACAAGAAGTATATATTTGTTGCAGTTCATACTTAGACTAACGCAAAGGCGGGTGAATTATTATCTGTAAATCAATGTGGAGAGCGATTCTTCTGCAAACATTTCGTTGGCGACTTCCTGCAGCAAGGAGGGGGTGAGCGATTCAATCCGGGCGAACAGGCTTTCTTGTTTTTCGTATTGCCCGTAGTGGAGGAATGCTTTCCCCATGTCGAGTGCCCGGTTTTCGAAATTGTCGCAGGCCACCCCTATCTGTCCGATGAGCTGCTTCTGGGCAGCTCTCAGCTGGGCAGCCGTCAGTGGTTTTTCACACAGGCTCTTCAGTTCGCGTAGCACCAGTTCGCGGCATCGGTCCACATCTTCGTGGTCGCAGCCGAAATAGATGCACCACACCCCCGTGTCCGTATAGGCAGTAAGGTTGCTCTCTACGGTATATACCAGTCCGCGGCGTTCGCGCAAGGAGACGTTCAGCCGGCTGTTCATCCCCGGCCCTCCCAACAGGTTGTTGAGCAGGTAGAGGGCTGTGCGCTTCCCGTTGTGTGCATCATAGGCCCTCCCTCCTATCAGCACATGAGCCTGATGCGTCTCTTTGTCGAGGGTGACATGCGCCGGTTTGTAGGGCGGGAGCGGTATCTCCTCATGCTCCCTGCCGCCTCTCCCTGAAGCCGGCGATACACTGCCTGCATACTTCTCGGCCAGCCGGACCACTTGCCTGAAGTCCAGGTCCCCCTTGACGAAAAGCACCATATTGTCCGGCCGATAGTGGCGTGCGGTGAAGTCCAGTGCGTCGGCAGTACGGTATGTGCGGAGCTGTCCGGGGCTTCCCAGGATATTCTTCCCCAACGGATGCCCGGGGAAGAGCATTTCCTCAAAATCATCGTAAATGAGCTCTTGCGGCGAGTCCTCATAGCTTTGTATCTCATCGATGATGACCTCCACCTCCTTGTCCATCTCATGCTGGGGGAAGGTGCTGTTGAAGACAATGTCAGCCAACAGTTCGACGGCCCGTCCGAAGTGTTCGCGGAGGAAAGCGGCATAGACCACCATCTCCTCTTTGTTCGTATAGGCATTCAGGTCGCCGCCCACATGCTCCATCCGGTTCAGTATGTGCCAGGCACGCCTGCGGGCAGTACCTTTGAACAGCATGTGCTCTACGAAGTGTGCCATACCTTGCAAGTGAGGCGGCTCGTGCCGTGTGCCGGCTTTGATGGCAAACCCGGCATAGGCCACCCGGGTAGGCGACGGAGTGTGTATGATACGGAGGCCGTTCGGCAGGGTGTGGGTGTTTATAGGATAGTCTGTGGATGGTTGCATTTTGAATTCCTGATACGATGAAGTTGCAAAAATAACACTTTTTTCATTGCCATTCAGTTTTTTTTTCTGATATTTGCTTTCCGAAAGCATAGATTGATAGAATAAAGCATGGAAAAGATAGGAATTTTCTGCTCGGCCTGTGAGCAAATAGCTCCTCAGTATGTTGAATATACACAACGGCTGGGGGCTTGGATGGGGCGTCATGGAAAGACCCTCGTCTATGGTGGGGCCGACATGGGGCTGATGGAATGTGTGGCTCGTGCCGTGAAGGAGCAGGGCGGATATGTCATAGGCGTGGTGCCTGACAAGCTCGAAGAGCGCGGACGGGTGAGCGCACTGCCTGACAAGATTCTGCATACGGACACACTGAGCCGGCGCAAGGATGTCATCGTACGCGAAAGCGACATCCTGGTGGCCTTGCCCGGAGGGGTGGGCACACTGGACGAAGTGTTCCACGTGGTGGCAGCCGCCACCATCGGCTACCATCGGAAGCAAGTGGTCCTGTACAACATCGGCGGTTTCTGGAATCCCTTGCTTGCACTGCTCGACAAGATGCAGGAAGGAGGCTTCATACGGAAACCCTTGAAGGATTTCCTCGTCGTGGCCGATAGCCCGGAAGAGATTGAAACGATGCTTTCATCCCATTAATGTACAACCCTAAATTCAGACTCCACAAATGGAAAGTATCAAAGAACTACTACAGAAAGAGGCACAGGCTGTGCTCGACATACCCGTCACCGAAGCCTACGGACAGGCAGTCGGACTGATTGTAGAACAAGTGCACAAGCGCGGGAAGAAGCTCATCACCAGCGGGATGGGAAAAGCCGGACAGATAGCGATGAATATAGCCACCACCTTCTGCTCGACAGGCATACCGGCTGTGTTTCTGCACCCCAGCGAGGCACAGCATGGCGACCTGGGCATCATACAGGAGGGCGACGTGCTGCTGCTTATCAGCAACTCGGGAAAGACAAGAGAGATTGTAGAGCTTACCGAACTCAGCCGTGTGTTGAACCCCGGACAAAAATTCATCGTTATCACCGGCAACGGGGACAGTCCGTTGGCACATCAGGCAGACATCTGCATCCGCACCGGACATCCCGACGAGGTATGTGCCTTGGGCATGACACCCACAACCAGCACTACGGTGATGACCGTCATTGGAGACATCCTGGTGGTAGAGACCATGAAACGTACCGGATTCACCATCGAAGAGTACAGCAAACGGCATCATGGAGGATACCTGGGGCAGCGTTCGAGGGAACTGAGCAAATGACCCACCTTTTTATATATATAATCAGAAGAAGAAAAAATGCGTAAAGTCATAGGCATCGGAGAGACCATCTTCGACATCATTTTCAAAGACAACCAGCCGACAACGGCTGTTCCCGGAGGCTCTACATTCAACAGTGTCATCTCTTTGGGACGTACGGGAATACCCGTCACATTCATCAGCGAAACCGGCAACGACCGTGTGGGAGAAAACATCCTGCAGTTCATGCGCGACAATGGGGTGGCCACCGACTATGTGCAGGTCTATCCTGATGGCAAATCGGCTGTCTCACTGGCCTTTCTCGACCAACAGAGCAATGCGCAATACCTTTTCTACAAAGACTATCCCACTTGCCGGCTGGAGGTGGATTTCCCAGTCATCAACCCCGACGACATCGTACTCTTCGGTTCCTATTTTGCCCTCAATCCCGTGTTGAGGCCAAAGGTGGCGGAGTTTCTCGACTATGCACACCGCCAGGGGGCGCTGCTCTACTATGATGTCAACTTCAGAAGCACCCACACCGACGAGGTGATGAAACTGACCCCCACAATCATCGAAAATCTTGAATATGCAGACATTGTGCGCGGGTCAGACGAAGACTTCAACAACATGTACCGCCTCAGCTGTCCCGATGAAATCTATGAGAAGAAGATCTCCTTCTATTGCCGCCAGTTTGTCTGCACCCGGGGAGGCAATGGGGTCAGTCTCCGCACAGGAACCCTGAAGAAGGAGTATCCCGTTCCTGCCATCACACCGGTAAGCACCATCGGTGCGGGCGACAACTTCAATGCCGGCTTGATTTGCGGTCTTCTATGCAACCGTGTCCGCCGCAGCGATTTGCCCGGTTTGTCCGAGAGCGATTGGGATGCCATCATCCGTTCGGGGATAGAATTCTCCACCGAAGTCTGCATGAGCTTCAACAATTCCGTTTCGCGCGAGTTTGCAGAAAAGTATATGCCACATACTTGATACTTGCCCCGTTGAATCCCGGCAGTCCGTCAGTTGAGGAAACAAAGAAAATCCCCCGCCGTAAGGAACGGCCACTTGTCCTTTTGCGTTTGTAACGCAAAAGTCGTGAGTATCAGCATCTGTGATGCGCCAGATGGCTGACAATGGGCATTGCACGAGTTGTTGAGCGAAGCGAAAAAATGCCCCCCTCAAACATCTGCATTTCAAAGCAGATGGACGGAAACACGACGTATTGCATTTCAGTCCTTCAAACTACCAATAGGTATCACGAATATACCATCGGGACGCTGATAGGCATAGGTGCCTACCCCCGTCAACACCATCATAAATGACGGTTCATTCATACGTGTCCTGTCAATCTTTGCCGCTAATGCTTTCAATGTTTTAGCCCCTTCCTCTATCAGGGTATCACCACCTAATTTGATTTCTATCAACCCATATTTGCCATTACGCAGGTGGATTACAGCATCACACTCTAACCCATTGCTGTCGCGGAAGTGATATACTTGTCCGTCAAGTGCATCTGCATAAACGCGTAAGTCACGCACAGCCATCGTTTCAAATAGCAACCCCATGGTATTCAGGTCATTTATCAAATCTTTTGGCCCCAATCCCAATGCGGAAGCAGCAATTGACGAATCTATAAAGTAACGGGTATCCGATGTGCGTATCGCAGATTTTGAACGAAGGTTAGGATTCCATGCAGGCATATCTTCTATGACAAAAATCTTCTTCAACGCTGTAATATATGCCGATACGGTTTCCGCTGTCATACTATTCTCATTGCCCGTAGATAAATCTGCATGAATAGTACTGTTTGGCACTTGTCCGCCCTGATGTCTGGCATAGGAACGCAGAAGACGGCGAGCAAATCCCGCATCACGCGATACGTTATCCGCACGCGAAATATCGCTATGACAAACAGCTTCTATATAATTAATTGATTGGCGAAGGGCAGCTTGCCTGTTCAATACAAGTGAAGCAGGCCATCCGCCACGACAAATCAAAAAGGCCAATTCGTCTAAGGATATATCTGCCGCTATAACTGGTTTGACATCACCTTCAAACAAATTCTTCAAGCTGACACCACCATTTGAGTCTCCTGATTCCCAAAGGCTCATCGGACGCATCGTAAGCCAAGCGAATCTGCCCGTCCCAGTATGGGTTATTTTGCTCCTATCAACAGGGACTGCCGACCCTGTAAATATCAACTGTCCAGGAATCCCACGGCGACTGACCCTATATCGTGCGGCATCCCACAATTGGGGTGCCAACTGCCACTCGTCTATTAACCTCGGAGTATCACCTTCCAACAACAACTCCGGATTATTGTCTGCCATAACCAAATTAGTGCGCATGTTTTGGGGATTATCCATATAAAGCACACTGTTAGCTGCCTGCTCGGCCGTAGTCGTCTTTCCACACCACTTGGGACCTTGTATCAGCACTACACCCGCAGCTTCAAGTTGTTCATGCAACAACTTGTCTGCTATCCGTTCTCTGTATATTTGCCGCTTATTCATAACAACTATTTTTTATCGCGGCAAAGATACGTCTTTTTTGCTGATAATCAAAGAAAAGCATTGTTTTTATTCCGTCAGTTGAGGATTT